>JBGSQM010000039.1:0-83458 GCA_041738035.1 Cellulophaga sp. | reverse complement strand
TTAAAATCAATAGTACCAGTCTCATAATTCTTAATTAGAATCTCTTCTGCATCATTTGCCTGCTTTAAGTTTTTTTCTTGAGTGTTATATGTAATCCTAGCTTGATTGCGTTGCGATATCGCTTTTGCGAAAGCGGACTCCAACACATTCAATCGATTCTCTTTTTGAGCGTTGATTTCTAACTGTTTAAGTTCGTTTTGCTTGCTTCTTGAATCATACATCTTATTGAAAAGAGGAATAGAAACAGAAACCATCGGCATAAAAACATCTTTACCATTATCCTTGAAATTCATATCGGGACGGTCAGAAACGGGCAAGTAATCTAGCCCGAAACCAATCATAGGATTACTTTCAGCTTGGTTCAACAGTTCTGATTGTGCTATGGATTCATAGAGTTTGTCATATTTGAGCAACTCTGGATTAAACAATAAATTATTATTGTCATAAAAGATGTCTTCGCTGGGTAACACCAATGCTTCGAGAATGGTTATACTTGTATTCCCTTCTCGATGGAGTAAATTGTTAAATGCTGTTTGCTCTCCTAAATATGTTTCTTCTAGAACCTCCTTTTGTTGCTGTAATTCATTTTGTCTAATCTGTAATCGCAGCACATCTACTGCGGAAGCTTTGCCAACTTCCACCGAGGTTAGTGCTAGTTTTTCGTAGGTTTTTAATAGCTCGATATTCTCGTCAAGTACTTTTTGTTCTGCTTTGATAGCATACAAGCTGTAATACGATTGAGAGACGGAAAGTGCTAGTTTACGTTTGGCGATTACGATTTCAACATATTCGGCATCGGCCATAGAGCTTGCATAATTTTCTCTGGCAGTAATGGTACCAAACCAAGGCAACATTTGTCTGGCAGAAAACCGTGCACGCTGTGCTCCGGTTCTAGTTTCAGGTTCACTTACAAAATAACCTGCACTAAATTCTGCATTCGGAATCCAATCTGCTTCGTTTACTTTCTCTTCGGCTATATTATGACGCAGATTGTAGGCATGTATCTCTGGACTATTACTTTCTGCTTCTTGAATAAAGGATTGTAATTGTTGTGCGTTTGTTGAAAGAACAAAGAATAAAGAACAGAGAACAAAGACTCTTTTAATTGTGATTTGTATGTTATAAGTTTTCATTTTGAATTTTTATTAGTCAATAATTTTTCGGCTATTCTCTCTTTTCTTTTTAGAAAAAACTCTTCTCTCCAACTATACAATACGGGCAAAATAAAATAAGATGTAATATCTATAACCATTCCTCCAAAAATTGGAATAGCCATGGGCAACATAATATCACTACCTTTTCCTGTAGATGTGAGTACAGGTAGTAATGCAAGAATGGTTGTTACGGTGGTCATTAAGCAAGGACGGATTCGCTTTTCGGCAGCCTCTAAGGTTGAATTTCTAATGGCTTTTATATCTGCCGGTTTTTCGCGCTCAAAGGTTTGTGTGAGGTAGGTTGCCATCACTACACCATCATCAGTAGCAATGCCAAAAAGGGCAATGAAACCTACCCAAACGGCGACACTTAAATTGATAGTTTTCATGTTGAATAATTCGCGCATATTCTCTCCAAAGAAATTGAAATTGAAGAACCAATCCTGACCATATAACCATATCATAATAAACCCTCCAGCAAAAGCAATTGCGATTCCTGTAAATACCATAAATGAAGTAGCTACAGATTTGAATTGGAAATATAAAATCAAGAAGATAATGGCTAAGGCTAATGGAACAATTACCGACAGTGTTTTCTCGGCTCGCAACTGATTTTCATAAGTTCCCGTAAATTGGTAACTAATACCTTTTGGAACAATTAGTTCCCGAGAGGCTATTTTTTGTTTAATTAGCTGCTGTGCGTTTTCAACGACATTCACTTCTGCAAAACCATCTAGCTTATCAAATAGTACATACCCCACAAGAAAGGTATCTTCGCTTTTTATAACTTGTGGCCCTTGTTCGTAACGAATATCAACCAACTCGCCCAATGGTACAGGACTTCCTTTTTCCGTAGGGATATAAATCTTTTTAAGGTCATCAGGATTGCCTCGTAATTCTCTTGGGTACCGCACACGAATTCCATAACGTTCACGCCCTTCAACCGTCTTTGTCAATGGCATTCCACCAACTGCCACTTGCAAAATTTCCTGAACATCCATTACAGATATGCCGTATCTCGCTAGTTGTTCGCGCTTGATATCAATTAACAAATAGGGTTTACCTACAATTCGGTCTGCAAAAACGGCTTGTTCTTTTACCCCTTCAGATTGTTTTAAAATAGCTTCTAATTGAAGTCCGAAAGCTTCTATCGTTTTTAAATCTGGTCCTTTTACTTTGATTCCCATAGGTGCTCGCATTCCTGTTTGCAGCATCACCAGTCGGGTTTCAATAGGTTGTAATTTTGGTGCAGAAGTTACTCCTGGTAATTTTGTAACGCTTACGATTTCATTCCAGATATCGTCAGGTGATTGTATTTCTGGTCGCCAGTTGCGGTAAAACTCGCCATCTTCATCTTCTAATAAATGTTTGCTATCCGTTGGGAAGTCGATTGACAGTTTCGGGGTATCATTATTAGTTTTGATATTTGGATTTGCTGATAGCGAGCCGTCCTTTAATATAAAATATCCGTCATCATTAACTTTATAACGCTGTCGTTTGCCTTCAACATTGCGCATATATTCCGATTTGTACTGAATCATATTTTCATACATGGATAACGGTGCTGGATCGAGTGCGGATTCTGTTCTGCCCGATTTACCAACTACAGTTTCTATCTCTGGAATACTAGCTACAGCCATATCTAATTGCTGTAAAACTCTTTTGTTTTCTTCGACTCCTGAATGCGGCATAGAAGTGGGCATTAAAAGGAATGAGCCTTCATTAAGCGACGGCATAAATTCCTTTCCCGTACTATTGAATATCCAAATGCCCGAAGCGAGAACGCTTGCTGGAATTAGCATGAAAAGAAACTTATTGGCCAAAGCCCACCTTAAAATTTGACTATAATACCTTCTTAAAACAGAAAATATCCCTAAAGTTCCAAAGCAGATAATCGCAACAAAAATCAAGTTGATTAGGATACTTCTATCAAACCCTAAGGGTCTCCAATATTCGGCAAGTAGTAATACAATCGCACTAGAGGCAATGATGATATTGATGAGGTTCTTATCAAGTGAAAAGTGAAAAGTTAAAAGTGAAAAGTGGTATTTAGGTTGTTTTTTTATGATGAACCATAGCGCTGTTGTTCCAAAGGCAATCAAAACAATTCCTAGCCAATAGCCTGAAACCATTGCAATTATTCCTAATACCATAAGTGAAATATTAAGTATATAGCTAAAGGAAACTGTAATTTTTCTTTTTCTAAAGAGATAGGCGGCCAATGGTGGAATTATGAAAAGTGCAATAATTAAAGACGCAGATAGCGCCATTGTTTTTGTAAAAGCAAGGGGTCTAAATAACTTTCCTTCGGCACCAATCATAGTAAAAACAGGAATGAAACTTATAATCGTAGTTAAAACCGCTGTTAAAATTGCTCCTGAAACTTCAGCAGTGGCATTATAGATAATTTCGTTTGAGGTGTATGCTTCTCCGTTTTCGTTCAATCGTAATTCTTCATCATCCATATGCCTTATCATATTTTCGGCAAGAATGACCCCAACATCGACCATGGTACCAATGGCAATAGCGATACCTGAAAGCGCAACAATATTTGCATCTACATTAAAGATTTTCATAGTTACAAAAACCATAAGTACGGCTACTGGCAATAATCCAGAAATTAAGATGGAAGCTCTTAAATTAAAGACCATTACAATAATGACTAAAATGGTAATTAAGATTTCCAGCGTCAATGCTTCGTTAAGGGTGTCTAGTGTTTCCTCAATTAGCTCTGTACGGTCATAAAAAGGAACGATGGTTAATTGAGATGTACGGCCATCTGCCAAAACTTTAGAAGGCAGCCCTCCTTTAAGTTCATCAATTTTTGCTTTTATATTCGTAATCACTTCCATAGGATTTGCCCCATAGCGCGCCACGACAACACCACCGACTACTTCAGCCCCTTCTTTATCAAGAATACCACGCCTTGTTGCTGGTCCGATTGCGACAGTTGCTACATCTTTTATTCGCAAGGCTGTAAAATTCTCAGAAGAAACTACAGCATTTTCTATATCTGCTATGGACTTCACATAGCCCAAACCTCTAATTAAGTATTCGGCTTGGTTCATTTCTAAAGTTTGAGCGCCGATGTCTTGATTAGATGATTTGACTGCTTTTGTAATATCACTTAAACTGATATTATACTGTCGCATCAATTCTGGATTTACGTCAACTTGATATTCCTGCACGTAACCACCTATAGAAGCTACCTCGGAAACCCCTCCTGCGCCTGAAAGCCCATATTTTACATAGTAATCTTGAATGCTTCGCAATTCGTGTAAATCCCAACCACCGGTTACATTTCCTTTTTCATCACGACCTTCTAAGGTGTACCAATAAATTTGCCCTAATCCCGTGGCGTCTGGACCTAAAGCGGGATTAACATCTTCGGGTAATAAGCCATTCGGTAGGGAGTTTAGTTTTTCGAGAATTCGACTACGGCTCCAATAGAATTCAATATCTTCCTCAAAAATAATATAGATACTTGAAAATCCGAACATTGATGAACTACGAATTGTTCTTACGCCTGGAATACCTAGCAAAGAAGTGGTTAGTGGATAGGTAATTTGATCTTCAATATCTTGAGAAGAACGCCCCTCCCATTTGGTAAATACAATTTGTTGGTTTTCGCCAATATCTGGAATAGCATCTAACGCAACTGGATTACTTGGTAAAAAACCAGTATCCCAATTAAATGGTGCATTAACCATTCCCCATCCTATAAATAGCATGAGCATTAATACGGAAACAAGTTTGTTCTCTATGAGAAATTTGATAGCTTTGTTAAGCATATTCTTTTTAAGATTAAACAGTTATGGAAGTATTGAAATTCTGAATTACAGAAAAGCAAATACAACAAATTAAGCCCTAGACGAATCACGGCAGGGCAAATAATTACTGTTTAAAAAATCAAATTAAAAAAGCTTGGTGCAGCACTTGCACATCCCGTTTGACAAAGGGTGGTCTATAATCGAAATAAGGAACTTCTTTGGATGCTGTTCCTTCAAAAAGGTTGATGTAGAAATTTGCGAACGAGGCAACAAAGATTAGTTGCTCAAAAGTGAGTTTATCGAAAGATAGTTTTAATACGTCCTGCCCATCAATTACCATTTGTTTGTCCGAACAACAATCTTTCTTAGCGATGTTACAGTTGGTGTTTGAGCTATTAACTTGCAAGGCCATTCCGCAATTCTTTGCTTTATGAAATATTGCTGAATCAACCAAAGTATCTCCGCAATAATGCATATCAATACTGAATGACATCGTAGAAAATAAAACTACGAATACCATAAATAGCGACATTATTTTACGGAATACCTTGCTCATATATACAACAAAGTTACAAAATTTTAAGATAGTCGCTTAGTATTTAAAAAAGGTGTAAATTAATAGTTTGTAATTTTTTAAATTATCGTTCGGTTTTTTCTTTTTAAAGTTGACATATTGGAGAAATTCCATTGCGCGGCAGAATAATATTGAGAATCAATCAATTGACTTAGGCACTAAAATAATAATTCACGCCTGCCAGCCCGCAGGCTGGTTTAACCTGACGAATTACCCATCCCTAAATCCCCTCCGATCCGAGGAGGGGATATCACTTACTTCTCTCGGTGACACCAGAGGAGTACTTGAATTGAAGAATATTCATTTGTTGTCTCAATTTGAATGGCATAATCATTATTGATTAAATGCCTAAGTCAATCCATCAATTAAAACTGACATAAAATAAAAGCCAAAAATACATATGAGCTACTTTAAGACTGTCAAGAGCGCGTTTGGGTGTATTTTATGAGCTAAGGTTAACTTTTTATTTTAATTAATTTTTAAAATCATCTAGAAATTTAACAGTTTTAAAGGCTTAAATGTTTTTTTAAAATATTTAAAAACTCCTTATATACTATAAGAGTGTCATTCTTTTTTTATTGTACGCCTAAAAAACGCATAGAGCGATAGGCTGATTAGTATTGTGGAAAGAATAGATTCGGTGTAACCAAATTTCACGGTTATCCAAAATACAGATAATAGGCCTATCCAAATAAGCACGATCAATAAAATCCATTTTTTATGTTTTAACAGCATAATTAATATTACAAGTAAAAAATCTTTCGATTTAATTTAATCCCACTTTTTTTAATGTTACGCAATGAAAATCAACATAGTATCTTATGTAGTGGGAGTTGTACAGTTTTGTACCTTTAAAACTCTTCTGAGGCATTTTAATTTAGCAAATATTTAGTTTAAAAATTTCTCTAAATCCTATGTTAAAATAGTAAAAACTATTTAATTTAAAGGATTTTTTTCCATCATAATTTTTGTGAAAATCGCTATTTTTTAATTAACAATACGGATGAGGACTATTTTTTTAACATATTTCACGTGTCAACCAGCCTCTTCTGCTAGCCGTGGCGATTGCATAAGGTGTTATCCAGAACAACCCAAAAGTAAAGAGAATACTGTAAGAATAGGCCCAAAAAGATTCAGATAGCTTATAGCGCTTGGCATAAAATAGAACAGGGAAACTGGACAGAATTAAGATGCTGAAAATTGTGGAGCTTAGGAACAAAATTGGATGCGTCGCTATAAAAAATAACATGAATAGCATAAAAGGGTAGCTCATTATAATTTTTAAGGACTGACTAATAAATAGTAGTCTTGTTCCAGATTTAGCACCTTCTCTAAAGTTTGTAAATACATACTTTGCCATTTGTATATTTTCACGAACATTACTTCTGCCCCATCTAATAAACATCTTGTATAGACCTTTATAACGTTCTGGAACGTTTGTGTAACAGTATGCATTTCGTTGAAAAAGCACATGTTTGCCTTGTTTCAGGATCATATTGGTCATCGCTCGATCTTCACCAATATCAGAAGGTTGCCCCATAAAAGTTTGATGAATCCAGTCTTCAAGACATTCAAAAACTGCTGTTCTTCTATAAGCGGCCAAAGCACCAGGAGTGCATAATACAGAATTAAGACAACTTTCGGCAGAACGTACAAACTCAAAACTCAACACAAAACTAACGTTTAACATCTTGGGAAGCAGTGCTTTTGCGCTATTCAATACACGGATATTGCCTGCCACAGCCCCGCATTTTTTGTTAACAACAAATGGGCTGACCAAATTTCTTAACGTATCATTTTTTACAACGGAATCACTATCAACAGTTACAAAAATTTCACCTGTGCCAATGTTAAATCCACGATATAATGCATGGCGCTTTCCCTTGTTTTTTGGTTGTTGATAAATCGACAATCGATTGCCAAGTCGTTTCTTTGCCTCCTGCATCCAAAACCAGGTATCATCTTTACTTCCATCATCAATAGCAAGCAATTGCAATTTTTCTTCTGGGTATTGGCTTTCTGCTAAGCTTATTAAAGTATCCCAAACTTGTTTTCCTTCGTTATAGGCTGGAACTATAACGGTACAAGATGGCAATAGTTCGTCTGAGACCGATGTAACAGGTTTATATCGGAAATAAAGAAAAAGGTTATAAACAAAAAAGGATGCTTTAAATAATAGTAAACCTCCTGCAACTATCAAAAATGCTAAGCCCCATCCCGAGTTGATACGCTCAGCTCTAAATTGGTTGAAATCATTTTGTAAATTAAACACTAAAAATCCCGAGCCAACCATTAGTATAAAGGTGCCTATTAATACTAAAAAAGCCCAAGGATTAGATTTAGCATTGGAAAGTACCGAATGAAAAAATAAACTTTTTGGAGAAGTTGAAAGCTGGGCATTATTCGACTTTAATTTCTTAATGTGTTCTAAATGGGTTGTTTGGTTTTTCATATTTGTATAATAAATAACAAAGGTTTGTATACTTTAACTATGTTATTTAGCGTGCAACACTTATGCCATTATCATTTTCATAGGCCTTGACCGTATTTTTATATGTTTGTTTTAAAAAAGTGTGTATTTTTTATACATTCTGATATACACTTATGGCTTTTTTACACAGATGGAGATGATGCCCTTTCCCCGAACTTTACTCTTAGTTACAGCATAAGAAGTTTTATTATATTCTATAGCGGAATGTTGTGGGTCGTGAGGTGCTAAAAAGGTGATATTTTAAACATAGTATTATTCGGGTTGAAGCGAAGTAAAAAAGCCTCTTAATTTTTTGAAAGCCTTGTCTTTGTTAGAAACCACAAATAAACTCGAACCAATAAGCTTCAGGTTATTATATAAAAAAATACGGCTTAGATAGCTAGAACTAAAAATCTTAATAGCCAGGCATTTGAAACACGTACAAGCGATAAAAATTTATTTAAAAATTCTAAAATTTAATTCGAATTTTTTTGTCTGAACCAGTTTTCGCCAGTTTATAAAAAAAAGTCCGAAAATCATGACCAAACCCAATAAAAAACTTGCGATAGATTGCCATGAAAATAAATTTGCTAAAATATTATCCGTGTTTTCCGCTGCGTATTTACCTAGGTGCAAGGCAATGGAATCACTGGTGAATTTACCAACAAGAAATGCAGGTATAATGTAAATAGCTTTTATTTTAGAAATTCCTGCTCCTAAAAAAAGAGGTGTTGTAGGTAGTGGTAACAACGAATAGGCAAGAACTACCATAAAACCTTTCCATTTGTTCTCATTCATTTTATTTCCGAGATACTGAATGTCTTGGTTTTTAGATGCTTTTAAATACTTTTTAGACAACAATGGCGCGTATAAAAGTAGTATATACCTTCCTAAAACGGAGCCTAATACTCCTATAATAATAACCCACCAAACATTTAAATCAAAAACTATTTGAAGGAAAACCATAATGGTAAACGCAGGAGCAAACGGAAAAGGAGTGATGTCTAGCAATAATGCACCTAAGAAAACTAATACATATTGCCACCACATATATTTTGAGATTATAATTCAAAGAAAAAAACTATCTACTATTTTTTAATCAGCGCCTTGTAACAATAAACGTTTTTTCAAAAGTGGGTAAATCTAATCATAAATAATCACTTTCCTTAGTTAAAAGATACGTGGTAACGTCATTCAATCTTGTTTGCCTTTATGCTGTGTTTAATAAGGGATGTGTAAGTCTCTTAATTTCTTGAAGGGCTTCTTTTTTATGGGGTAGTAATATTTTGATCTAAATTTAAATTCCCCAACTTTTATAATTTATTCCTCTCATTCTGATCCTATACTAGGTAGTTTTTTATAGTTATAAGAAACGGTACACTTATGATTTCTGTGCGAGAACTATCCTAAAATTTAAATGTTTAATTGAGTTGATATAATTTTGGAGTGTGGAAAACGTGTAGGCAAATCAAAGTATTAATATCTTAAAATTAGTGCTACTAGCCATATTTTTTATCCACTAGCTTTTTTTAAAAAATTAGGAGCAAACAAGTCAAATAGGGTGTTTTAGATTAAAAAAATTTATACTTCTAGCAGTTAAAATTTGGAATTGTCAGGCTAAAGAAAGGAACTAATTTTTCCTATGATGTTTTTCGTATTACAAGAAATGATATTAAAATTTCCTCAAAACATATTGTAAATTATTTACTTTAATTACAAAATAGTTCAACATATTGTACCTTTATGGCATAAGGCTAAGGTCAATTAAAAAAAACAGTCTATCTATTGGAAAAACAGGTTATAAATATTGTTTGGTTAAAGCGCGATATCCGATCGCAAGACCATGAACCCCTTTTAAAGGCAGAAAAAGCTGGAATTCCATACCGTATTATTTACGTGTTTGAACCTTCACTTATCGAATATTTAGATACAAGCCCAAGGCATCTACAATTTATTTATCATTCTATTTTAGCCTTAAATACAACGCTAGCTCCGTTCAATAGAAGTGTTTCCATTTTTTACGGTGAAGCTATTGATGTATTTAAATATCTGTCAGATGCCTTTGATTTAAAAACTATTTTTAGCTTTCGTGAAAGTGGAACGCAACGTACTTATCAACGTGATAAAAAAGTGAGTTCGTTTTGTAAACAGAATTGCATCGAGTGGCAAGAATCCCAACGGGATGGTATTCTACGAGGTATAAAAAACAGAGATAATTGGAGTAAACAATGGCACCTAAAAATGCACTCACCGGTTATTCAAAACAAATATACAGTTGCAAACGAAGAACCGCTTGAACATCACTTTTTATTGCCCGAAAAATTGGAAATGGAGTTAAAAGAATACCCTAAACAGTATCAACCAGCGGGCGAACTGAACGCATGGCGCTATTTAAAAACGTTTACCAATCATAGAGGATTTAACTACCAAAAACACATCTCCAAACCTACGGAAAGTAGAATGGGATGTAGCAGATTATCGCCTTATTTAGCATGGGGAAATATGAGTATTAAACAAGCCTTTCAATTTATTGGGACGCATCCGAACGGAACAAAGAATAGCAGGGCTTTTTCAGCAATGCTAACAAGGTTGCACTGGCATTGTCATTTTATTCAGAAGTTTGAAGTAGAATGTAGTTATGAAACCGATTGCATTAATAAAGGTTATGAGCTTTTGCCCCGTAAAAAAAACGACGCCTTTATTCAAGCTTGGAAAACAGGTAATACAGGCTATCCGTTAATTGATGCCTGTATGCGAGCTGTTGAAGAAACAGGCTGGATTAATTTTAGAATGCGCGCTATGGTAGTTTCTTTTTTGACGCTAAATCTTGATCAAGATTGGCGAGAAGGCACCTACCATTTAGCGAGACAATTTTTAGATTATGAACCAGGCATTCATTATCCACAATTTCAAATGCAGGCGGGTACAACAGGTATTAATACGATACGTTTGTATAATCCTGTGAAAAACTCACAAGAGCACGACCCAGAAGGCGTATTTATCAAAAAATGGATTCCAGAGCTTACGAATGTTCCTATGACACACATTCATGAACCATGGAAAATGACGATGATGGAACAGACTTTTTGTGGGGTTATGATCGGGGAAGATTATCCATTACCCATTGTAGATTTGCAAGAAAGTGCACGCCTCGCAAGAGATAAAATTTGGGGACATAAAAAGCATCCTGCCGTTCAAAAAGAAAAGAAACGACTATTGGAAACACATGTAAATGAGCGATAATGATTTTTTGTTGAAATCTTAAATTGATTAATTTTTCGATTTAGGCTAATGCGATTCAAAAAACGCCCTAAAATACAATCTAAAATCAGCTGATTTGCAAAAAACCACAATACAATAGCGCGCTCGGCGGAAAAAAGTGAGCATAGTTAAATTATGAATAACTCATTGTATTATTTTATAGCCGTAAATGATTTGGTTCAAATTATCCGCTTTTAATGGTTCTCATTATCCGTCCCATCCAATAGCACGTATGAAACCTAGATTTACCTTGGGTATATCATGAGGTTTCCATGCAAGGGAATACTCCCATTCCCCATATTTGTCCTGGTGCAAACTATAGCCATATAGTTTTGAAAATCCTCCAGAAACAGTTTTGCTTGGAAAATACCTGCCAAGAAAAGACAGTATCGGGATTCCCATCTTTCTCTCAAAATCATTTAAATTGAATTCATAAAACGGACTATTGCAGAGCACACCATGAAAAAGAGTACTATTTAGATGATTCACGGCATAATTCGTTACAATAAGACCTCCTGTAGAGTGCCCCATTAAAATGACCTCCTTGTTCTTTTCCGATTTAATGATTTGTAAGGCCTTGTTTATTTCTTCATCATATTCCAATAAAGACCGGACATTATTTAGTTTTTGATGGCTTAGATATGACCGCCCGTACTTGCGTAAATCCAAAGCATAAAAATGAAATCCATGCTTATTATATCGCTTGGCTAGCTCTTTTTGAAAGAAATAATCATTAAAACCGTGCACATATAAAATGGCCTTGTTGGACATGGTATCTGACTTTCGCCGTATTAGCGTAGCCACTACTTCGCCTTCATAATCATCAGGAAAGTATAAGGTTATGCTCTCAAACCTATTACCAAGCGTATCTGGTACATAAGTAGTGTCAGTATGTTCAATGAATTCATCGTCCTGCATTCGATTTAGTTTGAGATTGTATTCACTACTCTTTTTTTCTTTTTAACGCGTCTATATATTTTATACTGAAGCAACACCACCATCGCCAAAAAAGCAACACAGGTAATGAGTAACAGCATATTGATTTCAGATCGGATAGACGTTACGTCTCCTCCATAAAAGGCTATCTTTCTGAATCCACTTAAGAACTGGGTCAAGGGAATGTACTGGGCAGTATTCGTTATGGCATCGGGAAACGTCAGTGTTGGCCATGTAAATCCACTAAGTACAAAAGCAGGAGTGGAGATGACCATCAGCAGCTCGGTAGCTTTTAGTTGGCTGGGAATTGCTATGGAGAACAGCATTCCAATAAACATAGAGCCTAATGTCAACAACGCTGTCAAAACCAGCATAGGGAAATTGAATATGTCGGCATCGATCTTAAAATAGACAATGAACAAGCTTACGATTCCCCACATCATCGGTATCATCAGTAAAAATGGTGTGGATTTAAGGGCGATGTGGTATAAGGAAGATTTGCTATTGTTTATGAGATCCTCAAAGTAGCCGTCTTCAAAATCCCTGGCAAAAACTAATGCCATTGCCAGAAAGATAATTTGTTGCATAATCGTGGCAAGCAAACCCGGGAGCATAAAAGTTAAATAGTTTCCGGTGGAATTGTACAACTTATTAAAGTTGATCTTAAAAGGTTCGTAGGAAGCAGCGGCTTGCGAAGGTGGCAGCCCCTGTTTTTTGAGGCCCTCTATTTCAATACCGGCGTTCAGGGTTAATAAGACCGATTGAATATTCTTGCTCGCCGTATTGGCATTCAATATATTCGCCATATTTAGGTCGACCCTTATCTCAGGATGTCTTTTTTGGAGAAGATCTGCCTCGAAATTCGCAGGTAAGGTGATTACCGCAGTATATTGTTCGGTGGGCATTTCCTTTATAATGTTCCCTGGAATGTATCTTACATCGGTCACAAGCAATACTTCATTGTCCTCAAAGGCATCTATAATCTTGTCCGAAGTAGGACTATGGTCTAAATCTATGATAACGAGGGGAAGGTCTAGCACTTTTGCCTGCTTATAGACATAGCCGAATAAAATTCCGTAAAATATGGGCGCCCCAATAAAAATAGCAAGCAGCACATTATTTGAAAATATGCGCTTAAATTCTATCCGGAGTAATCTCAAAAATTTTTTCATGCAATGATTATTTAATAAGAATGGTAGCATTCATATAAAATTTCTGTCGTAAAATTTCCTCGGTAGGAACGACTTTCAACTCATAAATGGACTCGGACAGTTCATATAATGGAGCCGTACTGGTAATGTCGGCATATCCCGGCAGTTGCTTTATTGCTGTAATTTTTGCCTCGATTTCTTCCTTGGTATATGGATTAACAATGGTAAGTGGTTTGCCCAATTCGAAATCATACACTTTGGATTCGGGAATCGTAAACCTAAAATAGACGCTGTTATTTTTATAACCGTTGAACAACGCATACCCTGGGGTAAGTAATTCCCCTTCTTGAAGACTGATGGTTTCTATGGAAATGTCCGCCGGGGCAATAATAAATTTCTCATCGGCTGCGGCAAGCACCTCTTCTTTTGCACCGATCGCCCTGTCCAGTTGGCCTTTGGCTTGGTCTAGTTGTTCTACTCTGGCGCTTTTGCCTACCTCGCTGCGTTTAGCCTCCAAAGCGGCGATGTTGGCCTTAGCCATATCAAGTTTCATCTTTACTTCATCCAATTGCTGCCCGGTAACCAGCGAGTCGTTATACATGGCCTGTAACCTATTATAGGATTGCTGGGCAAAATTAAGTTGTGCCCTCCCCGCATCGATTTGACCATTTATTTGATTTAGTTGCTCAACGGTTGCACCGTTGGAAGCCATATTAAATTGACCCTTAGCCGATGTAATGGCAACTTCTGCCTACACAAGTTTGGCGTTTACCTCCGGAATATTCAAAAGTGCTAGTGTATCTCCTTTTTTTACGGTCTGCCCTTCCTCAACATACACCTTATCGATTCTTCCGGCGAGTTTGCTGCTAACGGAGATTGTTTCGAACTTTACTTTCCCTCTGAAAGGAGTAATCGACGCGTCGTTTCCGCAAGAACTTAAGGCGATAATTGCGACGAAGCCTGTTACTATGTTTCTAAATAATTTCATTTTTCTTACCTTTTAATTTCGACTAGTATTTAAGGGATCCTTTCGCATAAAGCAATTCAGTGAACGCCCTTCGCTGATTAAAAAATGATTCTTGTAATTTGAAATTAGCTTTTTCCAAATCGTTCAAAGCCTCCAGCACATCGGTAATTGAAGCCAAATCGTTTTTATACTGTTTATTGACCATTTCATAAGTATCCTTCGCCAGCTCAATTTCTTTTTGAACCATTGTGGTATTCTGAAGCGAAGAGTTATAAGCTAATTCGGCTTTGGTGATGCCGAGAGCGATCATTTCTTGGGCATCCTCGATTTGTTCTCTATATTTTCTTCCTTCGATTATGGATTTCTTACTGTTCAAATAGGATTGGTTACCGTCGAAGACGTTCCATTTTAACCCTATTCCAACAAACCAAATAGGATCCAATAATGATAAATCATCTTCTATAAATTCATAATGCCCCTTTAAGGCAAGCTTGGGTACAAAGCTGCTTTTTTCCATTTTAGATTTGTAAAGTATGGCTTTTTCGGCTTCCTCCAAGGCTTTGATTTCATTCCGCTTTTCAATATTTGAGAAAGAGTCGTTCATAAATGGTCGTAATTCCGGCTCGATTAGTCTTAAACGTTCCCTATTTTCATTTGTTAGTTGATGCAATACTTCTATCAATAGTGTTTTATTTTGATCATACTCTAACTGTTTGGTTTTCAATTGCTGCTGTGCCAGTTCAATTTTTTTTCGGCCAATAGGCGTGGCAAGGCCGTTCTGGATAGCTTTTTTTACGTAATACTCTTGTTCGTTCAAGTAGTTTTCAGAAGTGTTCAATACTTCTTTAGAGGCATAGACCAACGCAAGTTTGTCATAGGTTTCTATTATTTTTAGTGCTAATTTGTCCTTTTCGGCCATACCCAAATAATTGAACGAAGCTTCTTTGTGGGTACTCGCCCTAAGGGCGTTGCTCGCTTCAAACCCGCTAAAAAGTACCCAATCCAAATCAACGGAGGACCTTAGGATATTCTTGTCCTGTAAATTAGAAATTTCCGTTAACGGAATATCATCGGGAAATGCTGAATTAAAAGAAATTCCCGTAGCCTCTTTTATTAGTAATCTTTGCGTTGCAACCAATAGATTTCGTGTGTCACTATCAAATGTGATATCATCGTTCAATCGCGTATAACTTCCATTTAATGTGATTTTGGGCAGGAACGTAGATTTTGCTAAACGCTGATCAACTTTTGCCTGCTCCGCTTCAAAGCCTTTGATTTTTATACGATGACTTTTATCCAAGCCTTTAGCTATAAGCTCTTCGAGAACAGGGTCTAATTGCTGTGCAAGGGATATTGATGGCACAATAGAAGCAATTGCCATCAAAAGTATGTACAATCTTGATTTGTTCATTTTCTTAGCATATGATTTTATAAAATAGTTTGCGAAATTGTCCCAAATCAAATTTGATATTGAAAGAGGTATATTTTAAAATTGCAGAGCAATACTTTTAATATAGTACTACCAGTACTTCGAATACTACAAATATCATAGCTGGCCTTCTATCTAAAGCCTCTTATCAAATTTTTTATTAACCCAATCACATTGAAGATCAATAAATTAGGGTCAAGCGTATAGCCTTTTAAGAGCCCAATTTAGAGGCGTTAGAAACGTAGAATTCTTCCTCTTTAGACTAACTAATATTTTTGCCTTAATGTAAAATCCCACAACTTTATGACTTGATCCTTTATTCTGTACTTATTCTGAACTAGGTAGAATCAAAAAAGACTTCACATTTCTGTGAAGCCTTTTTTTACTAGTAGCGGGAACTGGACTCGAACCAGTGACCTTCGGGTTATGAGCTTAGTCCTACTATACATCAATTTAACTTAAAACCGCTTAAAATCAATGATTTATGAATTATAAATATTATTGAATATCAATTAAGTACATCTGGTATTACATTATTCTGTACTTATTCTGTACTAGTTTTTTGTATCTTTATCATTATTTAATAATAAATTAATAAAGGCTATCAATCAAAGAAAAAATGAAGAAATTTTAGCAAAACGAAAGTAGAAAAATCATATTCTAAAAAAAGCATACAAAAACAAACCCTTAACCTGTTGGGAGAAGAGGTTCAATAAACTCATAGGTCAAACAAGATTTAAAGTTGAACGCACATCTGGAGGAATAAAACGATGCTTCGATGGTGAAGCAGTAAGATGCAGAGGCATCGAAAAAATGCATACTCAAAACCTTATGGAAGCTATGAGCTATAATTATATAGGAGTCCTGGGATAATTGAGTCTAAAAGCAAAAATTAAGTAAAATGAACTTCTAAAACTAGTTCTCTGGCTTAAAAAAACTCAAAAAATTGAACACTAAAAAATAATAAAACCTGAATTAAAAATTATCTTGTCAAAATCAAGAGACTTATGCAACGGTCTTGAGTTATTAATTGAATTTTGATGGGTGTTAAACCTTAAATCAATCACGATTATTTAATAATTGAAACAAATGCAGTCTTCCAATTTGCTTGAACCGCTTGATCTCACAAATATCGGCAAATTGATACAGGAAAGTTAAAATTCCCATAAAATGGGAAGTATGTAATAGACAAAAATACTTAAGACTAAAATTGATATTATATTCATCCAAAAACCGTGTTTCACCATATCAATTATTCTTAAATAACCCGAACCGAAAACTACTGCATTTGGTGGTGTTGCCACAGGAAGCATAAAAGCGCATGAAGCTGCAGTGGTCGTTGCTACAATTAAAATAAATGGGTTTACGTCTAATGTTATAGCCACCGGAGCCAAAATTGGCAATAACATAGCAGTGGTGGCTAAATTTGAGGTTATTTCTGTCAAAAAATTTACCGATGCAATAACAATAAAGACTAATAAAAAAAGTGAGACTCCTATTAACAAATCTATTTGGCTTCCCAACCATAATGCTAAACCGGTTACTTGAAAACCTTCGGCCAAGGCCATTCCACCTCCAAATAACAAAATAATCCCCCAAGGTATTTTTACGGCATCTTCCCAATTTATTATTCTATTTTTTTTGTCCTTTGTTGGTAGGATAAATAATAGGACTGCAGATCCCATGGCTATTATGGTATCATCTATTTTTGGTATTAAAGATTGTAATAGAAAAGATCTAGTAATCCAACAGGCAGCAGTTAAGACAAAAACGACCAAAACAATTTTTTCTTCGTAATGCATAGGCCCTAATTCTTTTACTAACCTGTTTATTTCCTCCTTGCCTCCAGGAAATTCTTTTTGCTTGAATTTAAAAGCAATACGGGTAAGATAGATCCAGGCGATAATTAATAATAAAATGGATATTGGTAAGCCGAACTGAAGCCATTTCCCGAATGTAATTTCTATTCCGTATGTTTTTTGAACAAATCCTGCCATTACTAGATTAGGTGGTGTTCCTATTAAAGTTGCTATTCCACCTATAGATGCTGAATACGCTATACTTAACATTAAGGCTTTACCAAAAATAGAATTTTCATTTTTAAAAGTTGTAGGATTATCTTGAAATTGTGCAACGATAGACATACCCATTGGTAACATCATTACCGAGGTAGCGGTATTAGAAATCCACATAGATAGAAAGGCTGTGGCAACCATAAAACCTAAAATTACTTTATAGATATTAGCACCTATTATTTTAATAATGTACAAGGCTATACGCTTATGTAGGTTCCATTTTTCAATGGCTATTGCTAAAAAAAAACCTCCCAGATATAAAAACACGTATTTATCGCCGTAGGAAGCAGTTGTATCTTCAATTCTCATAACACCGGTTGTTGGGAATAAGAGTAAAGGAATTAACGCCGTAACGGCTATAGGCACCGCCTCTGTTATCCACCAGATTGCAATCCATAAAGTTATCCCTAACATTGAATAGGCACTTTCGGGCATTCCTGCAGGCGTATCAAAAAGAGTTAAAATTATAAAAGATAAAGGACCTAATATTAGGGCTAAGGTTTTTTTAGGAATAATCATTAAAAAGGTATTTAAGCTATGTCTGTTTTAAACTACATAATAAGAAACATCTAAATTACAATTAAGCCATACTTTTAGTATGGCTTAATTGTAATAGTATTTGAGAAAAACATTATTTTATTTAGAAACGTTTTTGGAATCAGCTTGTTCTAACCAAAACAATAAATAAGGAATATTATTTGCATGAGTCCATCCAAAAACTCGAAGTCCCATGTTTAGCTCCCAAATTGCCGTTCTACCTTCATCTTCCGGTAGTTTTGAAATTTTCAATAAAGCTTCACTAAATTCCTTTTGAGTGGTTTCTTTATTTAGTTGTAAAGATAGTTTTGACACTTTTAATAGCTCTGCTCTTTTCTTAGCCTCCTCAAGGTATACTTTATTGCCACTTAGTTCATATCCAAGAATAAGAGGATAAATAGTGGCTAGATATGACTCCATTTTGTGATTTAAAGGTGGTATATTTTTTACCCACCTTGCATGATCTATAAGCGCTTTTTTTACTTCTTTACTTCCTGTTAACTGGTAGTATTTATATAAGCCTTGTGCAACGTATGTTTGAGAATACCCGTATCTATCTAATAAAATATTTCCCCCTTGCCCGTTTTGTAACTCTAGCAAAATTTTTATCCTATCATCAAGTTCAATTTTATACTTTTCAAGCTTTGTGGCATCATATAGTTCAACTAAGTTAAGTACCGATAAATATAATCTTCTTCCTCTAAGGTCATGTTCTCCCCAAATTCTTTTTATATAGTTATCACCAGTCATTTTAGCAATTTCTAATGCACGTTGATCCCCAGTTATATAATAAGAGGCAATCCAACCCTGAATCCAAACGTGGGCACTAAGTAAAGCACTCCAATGTTCAGCTCCATGTCTACGTCCTATTCCTAAGTAAGGCGTAGATTCTGGTTCGTCTAGATAGTTCCAAAAGTCAACTGCCTCATTATCTTCTCCTACATATAATCTTTTTTTTGGCCAATGAATATTATCTACATCCATGGTGTGTTTACTCATGCTTTCTGCCAAATGGTAAAATTTAGGGTTACCGGTTCGCATAAAGTTTGTCCACAAACTAAAATCTACTGTTGGCTCATTATTATTCCACATAAACCATTCACCTCCAAAATAATAGGTTTTTATATCTCCATAATCAAACATACCGTACCATGATTCCCACTCTTGATTAAAAGCTATCCAATCATATTTGTACTGTAATGCATTTTCAAATTCAGGAAACTTTGTGCTATAAGGGGCCATATTTCCGTATACTTTAGATGCCGTGTACCATTGTGGACTAGCATGCGCAATAGGTGGATCCAAAACATAATTCATAGTGTTTTCTACTAATTCTATGGTTTCTGCAGTATGGAAATAATAAATAAATTCTGTAGTTTTTGTGATGCCTTGAGCAAAATTAGCTAACATTTCTCCATCTAGCTTTGTGTTTTCTCGTTCAAAACTCATAGAATTTATGCTCGATGGCCATATATAGGCATTTAACGTATTTGATGCAGGATCTATTTGTAATTCTTTAGGATATTCTTGAAGAAAGTTTTTTATTCCAACACTTATACCCTTAAATTTGTCTGAGATATTGATCCAGCCCTTGGCTCTTTCGGCTTTTACAAGTGAGGTTTTGTCATTAAAAATTGTTGCAGAAAAACCTTCTTCTTTTTCGGTAGCGGTAGAATTCTTATTTAATTTATTTTGCTTTGGACCTGTTTGTAAAACACCCATTTTTTTATTGTCTAACAACTTATTAAACAAATCAAAGCTTTTAGTTGTATTTAAATCTCGATCTACATTTGTAGATGTAGAGAATTGAACTTCATTATCTAAGTGATATTTAAAGGTTAAACCACACCCCGATATTTGATCGTTTGGTTGAGTCCATCCTTTATCATCAGCAGTATCCTCTGAAAGTATTTTTTTATTTTGAGTGGCTATATTGGCATGTTCTCCATCTTGAATCTTATGTTTATCAGGCACACCAGTGTACGTAAGTGTGTGTAATACTTTAATATAACTTTTACCTGCATAAGTATGAATTCTAATTGAAAAAGGAGCATCATTATTATCCTCATTATTATATTTGTAGGTGCCCTCTATTCTAAAAATGGTGTGTAAGGGTCCCGATCCCTTTTCTCTAAAAACCTCATTTACAATTGCTTTAGACAAGTCGATTCCAGAGTCATCTAATATATCTAAAAAAGTTCCTCTGGAATTTTCAGGAGCAGAAGCTATCAACTCATCTTTTGAAAAGGTATTGTCTTTATTAGTGTCAATATATACCTCGTCAAGAAAACCATTTCCTTTTTTATTTATGGTAAACTTTAAAGTACCTGTATTTACATCAATACCACCGCTAGGTCTCATATTGTTTGTAGAAATTATAGCATTACTTACCTCCATAGGATAAACTCCGTCGCCATATTCTAAAGTATAATCAGAATATTCATCTGAAAAAAAGAAAATCCAGATCCACTTAATACTGCTGTCTGCTGGTTCCCAGGTAGTAACTTCTGTGGTTTGCGAAGGAATTTCTTTCCCCTTACTATTTAACATTCTAACATTATCAATGGAAAGTAAGTTGCCCTTGGGAAAAGGAATTCCCAATGTTATAGGCGCTCCTTTTTTATTATTTTCAATTTTAATGGGGAGTTGCTGGTTTATTGCTGCGCTAAGCTTAACAGTAATAATTAGGATTAAAAATAGAAAGATTTTATTTCTCATAATTTATTTATTTAGGTTATTGTTTGTTTTTTGAAAGCATAAAGAGGATGCACCTAATATTGCTGATCCTTTTGTAATTGATACTTCTATAAGTAAATTTTTAATTTGTTCTTGGTAAGCGAAAGTCTTTAAACTTTCGAGCATTGAATTTTTAAAATAGGGATATGCTTTACTAATAGAACCTCCCAAAATAATAACTTCTGGTGCGAATAGATATACTATAGATTTTATAGTTTCACCCAAATGCTTTCCATATTCATTAAAAGCTTCCAACGCAGTTGGCTCTCCTTTTTTGGCATCTAAAGACAATTTTTTGGCAGTGGCATTGTAATTTTTTAAAAAAAAGAAACTACTTGAATAGTTTTCTATGATACTGTCTTTATACCCTAACATTCCTATTTCACCAGCACCACAAAGCACACCGTTGTATAATTCTTTATTGATAATTATTCCCATGCCAATTCCCGTACCTAACGAAAGGCCTATTACATTTTTATAATTTTTTGATTTGCCAAATGTAAATTCACCAAGTACGAAACAATTGGCATCATTATTTATAAAAACAGGAATTTTAAATTCTTTTTCAAGAATTTTTTTTAATGGAATTTCTTTCCAAGCTGGTATGTTTTGTACATCATAAACAATTCCATTGTCTGGGTCTACAATAGCTGGAACTCCAATTCCTATTGCTGCCGTATTTCCTGTCAAATTTTGACGTATAAGTTGTATTAGGCTTTGCAGCGTAACAGCTGCTTCAGCATCTCTATCAACAAAAATTTTAGTTTCACTTTTAATTAAATTATTCTGAACTAATCCAATATGTATTGTTGTTCCTCCTATATCAACACCTATAAGCTCCATACCCTAAGTTCTAAATTATTTTTTAAGACTTATGATTTTGTTGTTTACTAAAGGGTTAGCCCAAAAACCAATAGACAATATAAATAATAGAGGAATGATTAAGAAAAATAATGCTACTCTTAAATTCATCAATTCACCTAGCCAACCTACTAAAAAAGGAACTATAGCGCCACCAGCGATACCAGTACATAAAATCCCTGATAACGATCCATGATTATTTTTAACAGAATTTAGCGCTAAAGAGAAAATAATAGACCACATAACAGAAATAAAAAATCCTATAAGTGGAAAAGCTATTAATGATGTGTCTAACGAACCCGTAATAGCTACAAAAATTGTTACTATAGTAATTAGCGTGGCAAAAATTAGAAGTTTTCTACTATCCATAACTTTTAGAAGTAAGAGACCTAAAAGACAACCTAAAGTAAGCATAGCCCAAAAATAAGAGACAGTATTGGCACCAACAGTTTGTGGGTCAACTTGATGATATTCCATTAAAAATTGAGAAATCCAGCTTCCTATGCCTTGTTCAGTACCCACATAACAAAAAATACCTATAAAATAAAGTAAGGTCCACTTGTTTTTTAAAAGACTCAAATAAGAGCTTTTGTCTCCCGCCTTTTCATCTTCGTTTTTTTCGACTTTTGGATACTTAATAAAAAATACCACAATTAACATGATTAAAGAGATAAATGAAAACACAAAGTACAAGGACACCCAAGGTAAATTTTCAGGTACAAATTCTCTTAACAAACTTGCCACGCTTTGTTCGTTTGAGCTTACATCACTAACCAAATACTTATATAAATATGGACTCGCAAAAGATGCTAAACCAAATACTAATTGGGCTAAAACAGAATTAAAGGCAAAATGTTCTTCCCCACCAGCAACTCTAAGCATAGGATTAATGACAACTTGGAGTACTGCCATACAAGAACCTAAACTAAATAGGGTAATGGTAAACGTAATATAACTAGGATTTATGGCAAACAAAAACGAAGCAAGGGTCATCGCAAAAAATGCAGCAACTAATAGGGTTTTATTACCATATTTTTCGGATAAAAACCCTGCTGGAATAGACATTATGCCATATGCAATAAAAAATGAAAATGGCAATAAACCAGTTAGGGTTAGACTTAATTCGAAACTCTGCTTAACATCTACAATTATAGAATTTAGAATATTTGTAATAAAAGATATTACAAAAAATACAAGCATTACCAATATTATTATTGAATAGAATCTCTTACTTTCTTTTTGCTGATTATTCATGTCAGAAGTTTAATTTGTTTTGATAATACATTATTGGAACTATAAAACAATAACTATTTTAGCATGGGAAAATAATATTTTATTTCTTCATCGGTTGGTTGTTTTCCATATTCGCAAATCTCAAAAAATTCGGCATTTTTTACTTTTGTTGCGTCTGTATTTGGATACCATTTTTTTAAGGCATCTAAGCTACTTTTGTCTAATTTTTTTTGTTTTAAATACACATTTTTCATCCACTCCAAACGTTCATTTTCCCCTTTAGGAATTTCATTTTCATTCATTCCCATTGTCCACGGCATCCATTCAAAAACTTGTGATTCATGGGCTGCAAAAGCTCTTTGTTTCTGATCCATAACCTCATCTATAACTACAACAATATCTTTTGAAAAAGGATATGGTTTTTGAAAGCCATCTTGCATATATAAAAAAATTGGATTCTTTTTTAATGGCGGAGTATCTGGTGTAACATTTGGAACAATGACGAGATAAGCGGCATCTTGAACTGCAATACCTGCATTTCTGTGATCTGGATGATAATCATTAGGACGCAGGCCAAGAACAATATCCGCATCCCACTCTCTGATTTTTCTAATCACTTGATGCCTTACTGATAAAGTTGGAATTAGCTCAGCATCGTGATTATCTAAAACATCGTACTCGACGCCTAAAATTTCGCCAGCCTTTTTAGCTTCTGCTCTTCTTCTTTTCCCAAGTATTCCACCTCCCATATCTTGATGTCCCGCATCGCCATTGGTAAGTGCTACAAATTTAACTTTATGGCCTAATTTGGCATATAAAGCAGCAGTTCCTCCAAATTTTGCATCACAATCATCGGGGTGAGCTCCAATTGCAATTATTCTCAAAGGCACAAAAGGTTTATCTTGGCCATAAAAATTAATACTCGTAGCTATTGTAAATAATAAATATATTAGTTTTTTCATTTTAGTGTTTTTTAATTGTTTAGCATTGGGAAAAGTTCTCTAATTTCTTCGTCAGTAGGTTGTTTTCCATATTCACAAATTTCAAAAGACTCAGAGTGTAGAGCTTTTTCAGCTTTTTCTGGACCGTACCATTTGGTTAAAGATTCTCTTGCTTTATCAGAAATTGGTCGGCTCCATTCTTTAATAAGAAATTCTCTTTTTTGTATTTCGTTTTTTGGAACATCAAGAAGTTTTCCAGCTGTCCACGGTAGCCATTCATAAAACTGAGAGGGATGTGCATCTAAGGCATCCATTTTCTTATCAAAAACACGGGTAATATCTACAGTTATATCTGCTTTAAATTCGTTTGGTTTTTGAAAATGATCTTGCAAATATAGAAAAACCGGATTTTTTTTTAATGGAGGTGTATCTGGTGTTACATTAGGAACTATAACTAAATAGGCTGCATCTTGAACTAAAACGCCAGTATATCTATGGTCAGGATGATAATCAACGGGCCTATGTGTAAGTACTATGTCTGCTTCCCATTTTCTTATTTCTCTGATTACCTGATGCCGAACTTCAATTGTTGGTAAAAGTTCTCCATCATGATTGTCAAGGACAGTATATTCAACACCTAATTTTTTACCAGCTTCTTGAGCTTCATTTCTTCTAATTTTGGCAAGATGTCCTCCACCTTTTTCATAATGTCCTGAGTCACCGTTAGTAACGGATACAAATTTTACGCGATGTCCCATTTGAGCAAATAGTGCTGCTGTACCTCCCATTTTATTATCACAATCATCAGGATGGGCACCAAAAACTATAACATTCAATTTCTTTTTTGATGTGTTCTGGGAACTAACACTTGACAGACTTAAGAGAATACAAAGCGTAATCGTCACTTGAATAAATTTATTTTTCAAAATTGATATTTCAGAGGTTTACAATAAATAGTGTTTTAAAATTGGTCACCATAAAGTATTATGGTGACCAAGTAAGAATAGATTAGTTTGTGTTTTGAACAAAAGTTGGATTAATATCAATTTCACGCTGCGGTATAAAAAATAGATTTCTAACCGATGCTTCAGAAACGATAGGTTCTGCTTGGCTTATTTTCTGCGCAGCAACTCCAAACCTTTTCAAGTCTGGCCACCTATGGTTTTCGAAAGCTAATTCTAATTGTCTTTCTTCAAGTAATTTTTCTTCAAATGAACCTGGTGTTGTTGCAGAAATATCAGGCAAACCTGCCCTTTCTCTTATCTCATTAATTAAGTCATAAGATTCGTTAGTTTCCCCTAAAGATTCAGCGAGCATTAAAAGAACATCTGCATATCTAAAAACTACAAAATTTATATCTGAATCATTTTCTGTTGGAGGATTACTCTCAAATTTTTTAATATGATTCGCAATAATTGTTTCACCCGAAGCATTTAGATAGGATGTTGCCATAGAAGAAGCAAATCTTAAATCTCCAGCCACAAATGAGTTTTGTAATTCCGCTGTTGGTCTATTTCTACCAAAACCTTGACCTCTTTGTAAAAATGCACTTGGAGAAAAATCATTACTAAATGCACTACCTTGTCCTATTCCGCCACTCACAAATTGTACCTCAAAAATGGATTCCCTGTTATTTTCATTCGCAGAGCCCCAGAGGTTGGAATAATTAGTAACCAATTCATACCCATAAGTGTCTTTAATTCTTCGCAATACAACTGCTGCGTCAGATTTTTGATTGACGGTTAATAACACTTTTGCCAATAAGGTGGCTGCTGCCCCCTTTGTTGCTCTTCCTCTGTCACTAGCTGGGTAAGATATCGCTAAGTTTGTTTCTGCTACTGCTAAATCTCCTATTAATTGCGCAAAAATTGTACTAGCATTTACTTGGGTTAATCTGTCTCCAGGAGTAAAAGGGGCTAATTGTAATGGTATATTCCCGAAAGCAACCGCCAAATGATAATACATTAATGATCTTAAAAATAAGGCTTCACCGGTAATTCTATTTTTGATATTGGCATTCAATTCAACATCAACAATTCTAGATAAAATAACGTTACAATTTGCAATTACAGCATAAGACCCATTCCACATAAAATTAACTTGTTCATTTAAGACATCCTCTGTAAAAGCATTAATTTCGGTAAATTGCCTTGCTAAACCAGTTTGATCTGGCCCTTGATCTGTGTTGTCACTTCTCATTTCAAACATAGTCCAATACCCTCTGCCATAAACACCATTACTTTGTAAGCCGGCATAACTTGAGTTTATCGCAGAAACAAAATCGTTTTCATTATTATAAAAGTCTGCTTCATTTCTGTTTGAAATGGGAGCTAAATCAGTAAAGTCTTTACTACATGAGCTTAAGACTAGAATGCTTATAAGTATTATAAATATATTTTTCATTTTGATTTTTTTTAAGAATTAGAAAGTAAGATTTAATCCAAAAGTAATTGACATTATCAGAGGATAGGTCCCATAATCTTCACCTGGAGTTAAACTACTGTTTGGACTTGCGCTTACTTCTGGGTTATACCCCAAATAATCAGTTTTTGTAAACAAGTTAGTTCCAGTCGTAAAAAAACGTAATCTTTTAATGGAAGATCCAAAAATTTCTTTGGAGGGCAATGTATAACCAAGTGTTAAATTTCTCAATCTAAAAAATGAGCCATCTTCTACTTGAAATGAGGAAGGCCTTTGATTATTACCATGGTTTCCAGTTAGTCTATCAGCCCTTGGTATCTTTCCATTACCTGGGTCAGCCTCAGATCTCCATCTTTCGTTAAAAGCAGCATACGAATTAAAGTTTGCTTCACCATTTAATAAGTGTCTGCCAGTGAGGTTTAAAATTTCATTTCCTTGCACACCTTGTATTAAAAAACTAAAATCTACACCTTTAAAACTAAAATTATTATTTATACCCCATATAAAATCCGGAAAATAACTACCTATTGCCGTTCTATCATTTGGTGTTATTCTTCCATCACCATCAACATCTTTAAACTTAAGATCTCCTGGTGCAGGTCTCGGTGCTTGAGTATCTACAGGAGAGTTTGCAATATCTTGTTGGTTTTGATAAATACCATCGACAGCATACCCAAAGTAGCTTCCTATTGGATCACCAACACGTGTAATATGTCTAATTCCTGCTTGGCCTACAGAGAAAATAGGGTCATTATTTTGGTTAAGAGATAATACTTCGTTTCTATTTGTAGAAAAGTTAAGATCTGTTTCCCACTTAAAATCACCAACAAAATTTCTACTTTTTAAAGCTATTTCAAATCCTTCATTTTTTACCTCTCCAACATTCTGAAGTACAGTTTGGAATCCTGAAACTGCAGATATTCCAACATTTAAAAGTAAATCAGATGTAATGGTGTTGTAATAGTCTGCTACTAAAAATAATCTATTGTCAAGTAATCCTAATTCTAATCCAATGTTTGTTTGAACAGATTTTTCCCAAGTTAATTCTGGATTAGAAATAGTTGATTGTACTAAACCATTAATTTCATTTCCGTTGATATTATAATTATCTGGAGAAAGTAAACCAATTGCACCATAATTAGGAATTTCAAAATTTCCGGTTTCTCCCCAGCTAAATCTCAACTTTAATTCTGAAATAGATTCTACAGACTGTAAAAAGTTTTCTTCATTAAGTCTCCATCCTAAAGAAAAAGATGGAAAATATCCTGTTTGATTGTTGTTTCCAAACCTGGACGACTTGTCAGAACGAAATGTTCCCGTAAACAAATATTTATCATCATAACTATAATTCATTCTAAACAGTGCAGATACTAAAGACCATTGCTCTATCGCTGAGCTTCCGGCAAATACTTGTCCACCACTAATAGTTGTTACCAAATCATCTGGAAAATTATCAGCCTGTACTTGCTTAATGCTGACATTATTTTTCTGTGCTGTATATCCTCCAATCGCATTAAAATAATGTACACCAAATTCTTTTTCCCAATTTAATGTATTTTCCCAAACCCAGTTTACTTCGGTGGAAGAAGAAGCCTGAGCGTAAGACTCGCCTTCTGTTGCCTCTCTAAAAAGAAGTGAATTAGCCCTATAAAAATCTCGATTGTAGAGGTTTATGTAAGTACCCCCAAAAGTTTTAAAAGTAAAATCCTGATTTATATCATAGGATAAGCCTAAGGATGCTCTTGTTTGAAATTGAAATAACTTATCATCAATAGCTTCTATAATCGCTAAAGGATTACTTGAAGAAGTAGTACCACCGCCTAAATGAGATTGATTATTAGTTTGGTTAATTGTACCGTCTTCATTAAAAGGCTTTACCGTTGGTGAATGTACCAATCCAGAATATACAACGCCTGGAGGTCTTGCAAAATAAGGAGCTGAACCGGGTTGTCTTTGGTTTTCGGTGATGGTTGGGGCAACTCTTAAATCCAGATTAAGTTTTTCAGTCAACTGAGAATTTAAATTTAACATTAAATTATACCTGTCAAAACTAGATTGAGGAATAATACCTTCTTGAGTAAAATAACCCGCGGAAGCATAGTAGCTTGTTTTGTTAACTAAAGGAGAAGCGTAAGAGAAATTATAACTCTGCGTAGATCCAGTTCTAAACATTAAATCTTGCCAATCTGTATCGGTACCATCCCAATCTAAAAAAGATTGAGGCATTTCGTAATTTGTATTTCCTCTATTACCGGGCCCAATTGGGTCGTTTATTGATGCTGCTGGTCTATCCTGTAAATATGCATTATTTCTTGCATCTCTTGTAAAGTCTATCAACTCTTCAGAGTTCATTAAGTCAATTTTATTAGCAACATTTTGTACACTATAAAAGGTATCAAAAGAAAAAACTCCTTCGTCTGATGCTGCTCCTTTTTTTGTGGTAATTAAGACTACACCATTACCTCCCCTGGAGCCATATATGGCAGCCGCAGAGGCATCTTTTAATATTTCTATAGAAGCAATATCATTTGGGTTTATTGTAGCTAATGGATTTACGGGAGGTGCCTGAAAAGTACCACCTCTTCTTGCTAAATCGCCCTGTATTCCTAATGTGGATAGGTTCTTAGAAATTGGAATACCATCAACAACAAATAAGGGATCGTTACCAGCAGATATTGAACCTGAACCACGAACTCTAATACTTGGGCTAGAACCTGGTTCACCGGATGTTTCTTGAACTTGTACCCCCGCAACCTGACCTATTAATGAATTCTCAGCACTTATTACAGGAATGCTAACGATAGTTTCTGCAGATATCGATGAAACAGCTCCTGTTACTCTTTTCTTGGCTAAAGTTCCATAACCTACAACAATAATTTCATCTAAGGCAGAAGCATCTTGAACCATGTTTACCGTTATAATGGTCTTCCCTGCTACATTAATATTTTGTGTTTTATATCCAACATAAGAAACTATTATTACAGAATTATTCGCTAAGTCGATTTCAAAATTTCCATCAAAATCAGTAACAACTCCTATACCTATTCCCCGTACTTGCACAGTTGCTCCAGGCAACGGCATTCCTAATTCATCTAAAATAACGCCTTTGAGTTTATTCTGAATTTCAAGATTGACATTTTCATTAAATGAGTTGTTAATATTTGAATTAAGCGTCCTTTTTGTGACTACTATTTGATTAGAGGCAATTTGATAATTTAAATCAGAATTATAAGAAAGCTTTTTTAATAGGTCTGATAAACATTCTTTATTAGATATGAGGTTTATTTTTTTATTAAGATCAATCTCTGATGTTTCATAAAAGAACATATAACCCACTGAATCTGTGATGGTTTTAAAAACCTTTTTTAAAGGTTCATTTTTAATAGCAATGGAGACTAGTTGATCCTGTTTACATGAAAAATTTGCATTTAAATTGGTGCAGAACAGAAATAATAATAATATTGAAGCTCTCGTCAAATTTTTCACTTTAAGTGTTTTAATTAGTTGTTTCATACTGTTACATTTTTGAGTTTAGTTATTATTTAGTTTACTGGAAATACTGATTTTAATTCATTGAAATATTATTAGGGTTAATAATTATGATTTCATCACCTTCTTTCTTAAAAGAAAAGTTAGCATGGATTTTTATTGTATTTAATATCTTTTCAATACTGTCATTTTTAAAAATTCCATTATATTTAAAAGTATTTATATTCCTAAAATTATTAACGATTTTTACATTATAATGACGTTCAAGAATTTTTACAATACTTCCAAAATTATCATTTTCAAAAATTAATACCCCTTCTTTCCAGGCAATATATTTCTGAATATTTACATTCTTAATCTCTAAATCATTTGTATCGTTACAAATTATAACCTTTTGGGATGGCATAATACGTTTGTAACCCTTTTGATTTTTTTTTGAATAAATACTTTTTACACCAACAGATCCTTCAACTAAAACAATTTCCGTTTTATAATCGTTTGAGTAACTAGAAACATTGAATTCAGTACCAAAAACCTTTGTGACACTTGCCTTGGTATTTACCAAGAAGGGAGTACTAATTGTTCTGGAAACATTAAAGTAAGCTTCTCCCTCTAAATAAATTTCTCTTGACATGTTTTCATTAAAGACATTAGGATACTTTAAAGTAGTTCCAGAATTTATTTGAACCTCTGAACCATCTGATAAAATAACCTTAAATTTTTTTCCATAAGGCACTGTTAGTATATTTTCAAAAATTGTAGCTTTTACTTTCGATAAATTCGGTGAATACTTTAAAATACCATTATTGAGAGCGGCTAATACAAAACCATTTTTAGTTTGAACTACTTTATCGGTATCATCATAAAAGTATTCTGAGTCCCCATTTATAATTTGCAATGAAATACCATTTTTAAATTCCACAAAAGAAGTAACACTGTTTTTTTTATTGAACAAATATAAAATTGTGAGAATACCTATAACAATTAAGGCTGCGTAACTAAGATTTGGCACAAAAGCTTTCAGTTTTGTATTAGTTTTATTTTTATTTTCTCGAATTTGTTTTAAGAAATTTTCAAAAGCCAATTCAGAATCTACAGAGCTATAAGTTATTTCTAAAAGCAATTGCGCTTTTAAAAACTCTTTAAATATTTTTTTATTTTTTTTAGATTCGATCCATTTATAAAGCAGTGCTTCTTCCGAGGCTGTAGCTTCATTGGCTAAATATTTTACAATAGCTTTTTGGGAATTATATTCCTTCATATTTTATTAAAACATTAACAGTCTAGTATAAAAGACGGAATTATTCTTCAATACCCCCACTTTTAATTCTACTATTTTAATAAAATTTTCATCTATTTTTTTAATAGGGCTTCGGATAAATATGAGGTAATCATTAAAAAAAATAAATTCTGGTTATTTTCAAGGCTGCTTCTAAGTCTTTTTAGTGCTTTGCTCATATGCCTTTCTACTGTTTTGATGGAGATATTTAGTTCTTCAGAAATTTCTTTATACTTAAGTCCTTCTTTTTTTCCTAATATGAAAACCTTTTTGCACTGGCTCGGCAATTTATTTACTTCAGTAAGTATAAAATTTATTTTTATTTCAAAGAGTTCATCAGGAATATCAAGCAATTCATGGATTGCCTCATTTTTTAATTGGTCTAATAGTATAAAATCTCTTGTTTTTTTTCTTTTGAAATCTATGTATAGATTATAACCTGCACTGAACAAGTATTTCTTCAAAGAATAATTAATAGATAATGAGTCTCTTCTCTTCCAAATTTTAATGAATACTTGTTGTGCTAAATCTTGTGACATCTCCTTATCTAAGCACATGAAATTTAGATAGCTGCAGAGCTCTAAATAATAAAACTTATAAAGTTGTTTATAAGCATCTTCATCACCTTTTTTTAATCCATCAATAAGCGCCTTTTCATTTTCCATATCCGTTTGATATATATAATTATTTAAAGTTAATTAAAAATCTATATAGAACTAATAAATTTAATTTTTGGTCAGCTAAAACGATTGCCATTTAATTTAATTCTGAATGTTTTTTTATTTTAAATAATTATGCAGCTAACTTTTAATGTTTTGAACTTATAGGCGTTTTAGAAATTGAAAAGATTAAATAAGATTAGGTGTAATAGCATTAAAAGCTGATTTAATTGTGAAGCATCCAATTAAAAGCATTGTAACCATCCCACAACGTCGGTTTTTCGTACCAATCGTTTCCCTCGATAGCTCTTAAGTCCAGTAATTCTCTGGTCTTTTTGGATGGATTATCGTTGGTATCACTACATTTATATCTGAAGAGTTTCGTCTTTTCGAGTATTTCTTTTACAAAAGCTCTCGTATCAATAAGTACTATTTCTTCCAATTCCTTGAATTTTCTAGTAATCTCGTAGTATTCGTTATCCATAAATTTTTCGAACAAACCGTTCAATTGAGGTAATACTAATTCGGTATTATTCTTCGTATGTTTTATTGAAAAGTCTATCTGTGCATTTGATACGTGAAGTCCGTTCGTACAAACTTCTCTATAAAACCCAAAATGTCCCGAAGTTTTTTCCCTGCCATTATAGGGATTTTTAAAACGAAGCATCGGCAGTATTCTACCCGATTCATTTTTTTAAGGTAAATTGGTTTTTATCCTCAATGATAAAGTCAGTTATAAAAGACCTTTCATCCCTATTGATTGTTCGTTTGCTGTATTTCAAATTGGCCTCTATCAATAACTGTTCGGCCTTTTTAAAAAAGAGTTCATTCGGAATGTGTCCGTAACTGTTGGACACTACATTGACGATTTTACCATTGGATATAATGGCATTTTCAAGTCCTTTTCGGGATTCCATTCCTGTAATACTTGCTAATGATGTCATTTCATTTGGTACGAAAATGTCATCTTATTGTAACTTTTGTAAATACATAACTTTTGAATTTAGATTAAACAATATTTAAGCAGAACCCAAACGGAAGATAAAATCTTGGCTCAAAAGGAAACGGAATAAATAAGCGTAGGAAGAAGTGATGGCTTTATGCCGTAGTCTTTTGATGGAAGAATTTTACGAGTTTAAATTGCGGTTATATTGTATAATAATAATCTCCCCATTCGAAGAAGTAGGGTTGTGATTACCTAAAATCTATTTTTCGCATAGTGATATAATAGTATTTATGTGTAAATAATAAGATTTAACATCAATAAGAATGATGTGAGTAAAACAGCAGAATGTTGTACCTATGTTGTACCCGAGTCATAAAAAAAGCCTCTCAATTTCTTGAAAGGCTTGATTTTACTAGTAGCGGGAACTGGACTCGAACCAGTGACCTTCGGGTTATGAGCCCGACGAGCTACCTACTGCTCTATCCCGCGATTTGCGTTCCCAAGATAATCAACTTAGCTTTTAGGCTTTCGGCTCATTAGGCTGACTGATTTATTTGAGGCTGCAAATATACGAAGCTTTTTTATTATTATCAAAAATTAATTTGATAATTATTTTTTAATAGTTCCGTTTAAAAATCCTTAAATTACCCGCTGAAACTCGTTTTTATCTCGTAAATGGAACTAATCAACAAATTCTTATCCAACCTACTCCCTTACACAGAGTGGGTTATGCTTTTTTTAATCATAGGTGGTGGCTTATTTCTGGTCTTTTATTCTAAATTACTGCCCTATCGATATTTTAAACATGCTTTGGCGATTACAGCGGGAAAATACGATGATCCCAACGATCCAGGCGAAGTAAGTCACCTTCAAGCCCTTTCTTCTGCCGTTGCAGCCACGGTCGGGATGGGTAATATTGCAGGTGTAGCCATTGCCATTTATTTGGGAGGACCGGGCGTTGTTTTTTGGATTTGGATGACGGCACTAATCGGAATGTGTATTAAATTTTATTCGTGTAGCCTGTCGATCATGTATCGTGGCGAAGATTCTGATGGTAATTTACAAGGTGGTCCTATGTACTATATCACCAAAGGAATGGGTAACAAAGCAAAACCTTTGGCTATTTTCTTTTGTATAGCTGGCTTATTTGGAGTGCTTCCAGCTTTTACGACAAATCAGTTTACCCAAACTTTAATTACTGTCATAAAACCAGACGAAGCTTTTATGGTTTTAGGCGAATTTAGCTGGCGATTGCTCATAGGGATCGCATTATCTATAGTTACTTCTTTTGTTATTTTCGGAGGATTACAAAAAATAGCCAAAGTCGCCACAGCTATAGTTCCTTTTATGGTCTTGGTGTATTTGCTAGCAGTGGTTTATATTCTTATTACCAATGCAGCCAATATCTTGCCTTCATTTCACATTATTTTCACAGAAGCTTTTAATCTGAATACAATGGTTACTGGCGGGTTATGGGGTTTAATTATTATCGGAATCCGAAGAGCTGTTTTTTCTAATGAATCGGGCATCGGAACAGCACCTATGTTTCACGGACAATCAAAAACTAAGGAACCTATTCAAGAGGGTTTGGTCGCCATGTTGGGGCCTTTTATTGATACCATTATTGTTTGTTCGCTTACCGCCATTGTGATTATTATTAGTGGTGCTCATTTAGATACAGAATCCAACGGAATTGCCATGACCTTAAATGCCTTTAAAAGTGCTATTCCATACGGTGGCGTTTTATTGATGTTGGTGGTGAGTGCTTTCGCTTTATCTACCTTATTTACCTATTCGTATTACGGTACCAAATGCCTTTCTTTTATCACCAATGCGAAAATAGGCAAGTTTTATAATTTCATTTACGTGGGTAGTATTACCTTTGCAGCGGTGGCGTCGGTAGATTTGGTGATTAATTTAATCGATTTATCTTTTGCACTTATGGTTATTCCTAATATGATTGCCGTTTTGTATTTAGCTCCGAGAGTCAATAAGGCAATGAAAGTCTATTTTTTAAAAGTGAAGAATGATGAAGCATAAAGCAGGTTTTGTAAATATTATAGGCAACCCAAATGTAGGTAAGTCAACACTAATGAATGCCTTTGTGGGTGAAAAATTATCGATTATTACCTCTAAAGCACAAACAACACGACACCGAATTTTAGGGATTGTTAACGGAGATGATTTTCAAGTTATTTTATCAGATACACCAGGGATTATTAAACCAGCTTATGAGTTACAGGCTTCGATGATGGATTTTGTCAAATCTGCTTTCGAAGATGCTGATATTTTAATTTATATGGTCGAAATAGGGGAGAAGGCTTTAAAAGATGAACGTTTTTTTGATAAACTTCAAAATAGTAAAATCCCCGTTTTGTTATTATTGAATAAGATTGACACTACAGAGCAAAACATAATAGAGGAACAAGTACAATACTGGCAGGAGCAATTGCCAACTGCGGAAATTCATTTAATTTCTGCTTTAATGAATTTCAATATCAAAGGCGTTTTTGAACGGATTATAGAATTATTGCCCGAGTCCCCAGCTTTTTACCCAAAAGACCAGTTGACAGACAAGCCAGAACGTTTTTTTGTCAACGAAATCATTCGCGAAAAAATACTACAGCAGTACAGTAAAGAAATTCCGTATGCCGTAGAGATCGATACTGAGGAGTTTTTTGAAGATGACCATATTATCAGAATGCGTTCGGTAATTATGGTAGAGCGCGAATCTCAAAAAGGGATCATTATTGGTCATAAAGGTGCCGCTCTAAAAAGAGTAGGGGTAGAAGCTCGTAAAGATTTAGAAAAGTTTTTCGACAAGCAAGTGCATATAGAACTCTATGTAAAAGTGAACAAAAATTGGAGAAGCAACGCTAATCAGTTGAAGCGATTTGGGTATAATCAAGGCTAGAAGCCTACTAAGACCCAATACTTCGAATCCGCTCAGTACAAAAGAGGGAACTTAAAAAGTTTATGGACGAAGACTACTCACAACCTTAATTGGTTACCCTTCGGGGTTAGGGGGCTTGGCGTATCTTTGTCATCATAAAATCATGCAATTCCTGCATTTGTGGCTTTCCTTTACTTCGCCCTCCCCTGCCAAAAGCATATAAAGCAAACCAAAGTAGCACCATGAGGAACATTAAAGCCAATTGAATTGCGTAAGGTTTTCCTAAGGCAACACTAGAATAAGTCCAAATGCCAAGAATGATAAAAATGGTAGCTACCCCAAAATGCAAAAACATAAAAAAAGTCCATAGGGTAGGGTTAGGGCCAAACAATCCATAAATTTTACTTTTTTGTGAGGCTTCATCCTTAACAATTTCTAATTGTAATTGCGGCGACCAAAAATGATTTACTTCTTGATTAAATTTAATAAACAGATGGTCATCCATCCGTTTTACGATAAAGGGCGGCGTGTTTGCTTTTTCGAACGCCGATAATAGTATCTCGTTCGTAGTTTCAACTTCGAGTTGAAAACGAGGCCTTAAGGTAATAGTGTTGGGTACATTTTTCACAGGTACAGGTATTTACGGGTAAAAGGTATGAAATTTTTAAAGAGAAATAATAGAAAAAAGAGAAGAGAAATGTTGGTTGTTCGTTGATGATTGTCTGTTGGTTCGCTTGCACTATTTGTTGGTTCTTACGGTAATTCAACTTAAAATTTAAAACTTGAACATTTTTAATGTTTGCTTTCGCAACATAAGCCATATTCATTTTGGCTTTTCAATTTTTACTTTTCCATTTTCCATTTTCACTTCCGACTTTCGACTTTTCCACCTTTTGTGAAATAATTACAGTACTTTTGCACCAAATTAGCAAAGTATGAGTGCCATTGTAGCCATTGTAGGAAGACCTAATGTAGGGAAATCAACTTTATTTAACCGACTTATTCAACGTAGAGAGGCTATTGTTGATGCCGTAAGCGGGGTTACCCGTGATCGTCATTACGGGAAAAGTGATTGGAATGGCGTTGAGTTTTCCGTAATAGATACAGGTGGTTATGTAAAAGGTAGCGACGATGTTTTTGAGGCAGAAATCGATAAGCAAGTAGAATTAGCCATTGATGAAGCCGATGCTATTATTTTTATGGTTGATGTAGAAAGTGGCGTTACAGGTATGGATGAAGATGTGGCGAAATTACTTCGTAAAGTAAAAAAACCTGTCTTGTTGGCCGTAAATAAGGTAGATAATGGCAAAAGAGCCGAAGATGCCGTGGAATTTTATGCCTTAGGTTTAGGAGAATATTTTACCATAGCGAGTACCAGCGGAAGCGGAACTGGAGATTTACTTGATGCGCTGGTAAAAGCTTTGCCAGAAAAAGAAAAAAATACTGATGATGAGTTGCCTAGATTTGCTGTTGTAGGCAGACCAAATGCAGGAAAATCATCTTTTATAAATGCCTTAATCGGCGAAGAACGTTATATTGTTACGGATATTCCTGGCACAACTAGAGATAGTATCGATACCAAATACAACCGTTTTGGGTTTGAATTTAACCTGGTAGATACTGCCGGAATTCGTCGTAAAGCAAAGGTTCGTGAAGACATCGAGTTTTATTCTGTAATGCGCTCTGTTAGGGCTATTGAACATTCTGATGTGTGCATAATCATTATGGATGCCACACGTGGTTTCGATGGTCAAGTACAAAACATTTTTTGGTTGGCACAACGCAACAACAAGGGTATTGTAATTTTAGTTAATAAATGGGATTTGGTAGAAGACAAAGAAACCAATACCATAAAACAATATACCCAAAAAATAAAAGAAGCGATGGAACCTTTTACAGATGTTCCTATTGTTTTTATATCTGTACTGACCAAACAACGTATTTTTAAGGCGATAGAAACTGCTGTTCAGGTCTTTGAAAATAGAAATCGTAAAATCGCTACGCGTAAGTTTAATGATGTAATGTTGCCTTTAATCGAAAACTATCCACCGCCAGCTTACAAAGGTAAATACGTAAAAATTAAATTCTGTACCCAATTGCCAACGCCGTATCCACAGTTCGCATTTTTCTGCAATCTACCTCAATACGTTCGCGATCCTTACAAGCGTTTTCTAGAAAATAAACTTCGTGAAAGTTTTGATTTTTCTGGTGTTCCTATTTCTATTTTTATGAGGAAGAAGTAAACTCTTGATGAGTCGAACGTCTAAACTCAGGTAATTAGGGCATTAAGGCCTAAAGCTATATTTTTTATGTCAGCGTACTTAGCTAAAATGGAAAGCTAAAAAAGAAACCTAAAACTTTATTTTTAATTTGACATTAGGCCTAAGTAGTGGCTTCTTCTATAATTTTTATTTCGTCTTCTGTTAAATTGTATAATTGATAGACATGTTGGTCGATTTCTTTTTCCAAGGCCGTTGTATCTGCTTTTGGGTTATCAGATTTTAGAGACAGAATTTGGGTTTTAGTTGATTCCAAATTTTCTATTCCAATTGGAGCAGGGCATTCTTTAATGTATTCAGTATAAAATCTCATATAACCTCCACGAATTGTGTTTGAAACTGACTGAAAATAAAATAAAAATAACTTTGAATTTAAGTATCATAACAAACCAATAGAGTCAGAATCTATTTTATTTAACGTATTAATCCTGTAATGATTAGCCTAACGACTTATTAACTTTGGACAGTGGACAAGGTGCATTTTCAATTTTCAATTTTTTAACCTTAAACTTGAAACTCGAAACTTTTCAAACTTTTTTACCTAACACCCCAAATTAAACTTATGTTAACACTAACATAGCTTTACACAAATTCTTTTATTTTTGAGCCAACCGAAAAATTTATCAATTTAAGTATCAAACTATTGCATGCCAAAATTACTATTAGCGCTACTGTTCAGCGTATTCTTTTGTTATATGGCTACTGCACAAGAGTTTAAAGTAACAGGTAAAGTTGTAGATTCCGAAACAAAAGTGGCGTTAGAAGCGACAACTATTTACGCCGAAACGCTTGCTGATAGTACCTTAATAAGCTATAGCATTACAGATCAAAATGGTTTTTTTGAGTTGGAAGGTAAAACCACTTCAAAACAATTCAACCTATTTTTTTCATTTAACGGCTATAAAACCTTGAAGCTCAAATTAGACCTAAAAGACCTTATCGATTTACAAACGGTTCAGCTGATTGAGGAGTTTGAAGAACTTAAAGGAGTACAGGTTACAGGCCAGCGCACACCTATTACCATAAAAAGAGATACGGTGGAGTTTAATGCTGATTCTTTTAAAACAAGGCCCGATGCGAGTGTGGAAGATGTGCTTAAAAAGCTGCCAGGAGTTGAGGTAGATAACGCTGGAAAAATTACCGTAAATGGGAAAGAAGTAAATCAGGTTTTGGTCAACGGACAAGTGTTTTTTAGTACAGACCCCACTGTGGCAACCAAAAGCTTACCTAAAGATATTATTGATAAAATACAGATTACCAATACCAAAACCAAAGAGCAAGAATTTACGGGTGATGAGGGCGATGGCGAAACAAAAACCATCAATTTAACCATCAAAGAAGATAAAAATAAGGGTTATTTAGGGCGATTGGCCGGTGGTTATGGTACAGATGAAAGGTACCAAGCCAATGCTTTGCTCAACTATTTCAATAATAAACAGCGCGTTAGTATTATTGCAGGAACTAATAATATAAATAATGCTGGATTTTCATTCGATGAAATTTATGATATGGTTGGTAATTCTGGAGGGGTGTCTTTTAACGGAAATGGAGCCTTCAGTGTTGGTGGAAATTCTTTTGGTTTTGGGCAAGGTATCACCACATCTTCTACTTTAGGTGCAAGTTACGCCGATCAGCAAAAAGATAAATATGAGGTAAGTGGAAATTATTTTTATTCGGATAGCGATTCTTTCAACGACCAAAAAACATCTCGAGAAAATATTTTACCAGATAGGCGCTTTTTTACGGATACTGAGTCGAGTTTTAGGGGCAAAACCAATTCAAACCAAGCGAGTGCCGAATTAGAATTTGATATTGATAAAACACTACGGGTTTCTATTGAACCTACTTTAGGCATCAATAGAACTAATTCTGCAAATACCGCCATAACCAATTCGGCCAATGAAGCCGAAGAATTAATCAATAGAAACCAAACCTTTACAATTAACGACGGTCAACAGCGCAATTTTAGAAACGAACTTACCATCTTTAAAAGGCTAGATACCATTGGTAAATACTTGCGATTTTCTTTTAGGAATACCAATAATGCCAATGAAAACATCAGTAATTTAAACTCTTTGCGCGAAGTATTTGGCGCCAACCCCAATCAAGATATTTTAGACCAGCAAACCAATACAGATAATAAAACGGATAACTACCGATTAAATCTGCGGTATAGGCAACCCTTAACCGAAAAATTATTTTTAGATTTTGGCTATGAATACCAGATTAACCAACAAAATAATGTAAGATCGGTATTCGATTTTGATGATATTACGGATGATTACACCAATTTTAATCAAACCTTGAGTTCCGATTTTGAATTTAATAATGTGCAACAAATTCCGTCTTTAGGCTTTCGAAGCGATGGGGAAAAATTTCGGGTACGGTTGGGTGCAGAATATTTAGCGACAAATCTTAAAAATAACGATTTCCTCCAAAATACATCCTTCACCAATAATTACACCAATTTTCTGTTTAATGCTAACCTGAGTTATAGATTAGACAGAACAAAAAGAATAAGCTTAAGGTACAACTCTAACTTAGATCTTCCATCGGTAAACCAATTGCAGCCCATCCCGAATGTAAATAATCCCCTAAATATTATTACTGGTAATCCTAATTTATCACCTGTTGTTAACCATCGTATAAATATAAATTATGACAATTTTGACTGGAAAGATCGCACAGGTTTCTATTTTTATGTAGGGATGAATATTGAAGACAATAGGGTGTCTCAAGTAAGTACAACCGATGAAAATTTTTTAAGAAGCACAACTTTTATCAATATCGATGGGAACTCTAGTGCCAATGGTGGTGTTGGGTATTCTAAAGAAATTAAAAAAGACAGCGCGTATAGTATTAAGTTTAATATCAGGCCCAATTTTAATTACAACAAACGCGTAGGTTTTACAAACGAAGCCCGATTAGTGTCCGAAAATTTAGTGTTTAATCCTAGAATATCTACCATTTTTAATTTTAGAGAAATGCTAGAAGTAGAACCAGAATATACCGTGTCTTTTGACAATACTACCTATAATTTGGACAATATAGAAAACATCAGTTTTGTGTAGCACAACGTAAAATTAAGAACGACCACTTACTGGCCTAAAAATTTAATCTTCGGAATTGACATTGCCTACAACTATAATGGCAATGTAGGACCTGGTTTTGATAAAGATGCGGTTTTTTGGAACATGAGTCTCGGGTATCAATTTATGGATAAAAATGCTACGGTTAAAGTCTTGGCTTATGACCTACTCAACCAAAATATCAACACTAGAAGAACTTCTGGAGACGACTTTATTCAAGATTTTCAAGGCACCGTTTTACAACAATATTTTATGCTTAGCTTCAACTATAAATTCGACCAGTTTGGAGGTAAAAAGCCCAATCAAGGTAGCGTTCGGTACTACTAAAGGTTCTTTGGGGCTCGGTTTTAGGTTAAAATAGTTTCAAGTTTCTGCATTCTTAAATTATTTTGAAATCTTTTGTGCTGTTCAATTCAACTTAACTCAAAACTTTTCTTCGTATTTAGTATTTCGTTTTTTTTTTGTACTTAGTACTTAACACTTTTTTTCGAACTTAAACTTTTCTCAATTACTCATTATTATTTATAAATTTGCTAAACGCGTAGTTTAAAAATATAGCACGCATAAAAACTTATTATTAACTAAAATGAAAAATAAATACTTAGTCCTTCTTTTTATCCTATATATCAGTTGCCAACAAGAGGAGACTAAAACAACCTCGCTTTTATCCTACATTCCTAATAACGCCGCTGTCGTTATAAAAGTAAACGATTTTGATGTTTTAAAAAGCGATTTAAAAAACAATTCCTTTTTAAAAGATTTCCAAAAAACAAAACAATATACCCAACTTATAAAAAATCTAAAACCTTTAGAAAATTTAAAGATCAGCGATAGGTGTATCTTATCTTTTACAGAAGTCGGTAAAGAACAATTTGAATTTTTACTAAAAACCAAAACCGACCAAAAGTTATTAGAGGTATTGAACATTAAAAATAAAATTATTGAAGAGTTTACTTATGAAAATAGCAGCTATCAAAAGATATGTATTGACAGTATGCCGGCAGTTTATAGCTACACCCTAGCTCCAAATACCTTCATTAGTTCTTCGCCATTGTTGATCGAAAATTTAATTAGGACCGAAGAATCTCAAAAAATCGATGATAATTTATTAAAATTATTCTCAGCTTCTAGCAATACTAGATCTGCGGTTGTTTTTGTCAATGCTGAATATGCAGATGGCATGGTAAATACATACTTAGCTCAAGAAAATAGTTTTAAAATTTCTGAATTTTGTAACTGGATCTCTTTGGATGCTGAAATTGAACAAAATCAACTTAAATTCTCGGGGATTAGCACTGCAAATCAACCTACTAAATTTGTAAGCTTATTTAAGAATATAGGCGCTTCAACCAATAACACCTCACGTTTTGCGCCTCTTGCATCAAAAGCCATACTATCTTATACTTTTGAGAATTTTCAAGACTTTAATAAAAATCAACAAGAATATTTAGAAACGCAACCCAAAAAAGACACGGTATTTAATGCCGTTTTCGAATTAGGAATTGTTGACTTAAATGCCAAAAAAATAGTAATGCTACAAACGTATGGCGCAGAAAATATCATTAAATATTTAGAGGAAAAATCAACTACAACGACCATGTATCAAGGCAATGAAATTGTAACGCTTACAGATAAAAATGTATTGAGTGCGTTTCAAGCCTTAGTGCCAACTTTCGGAAGTAATTATTATACTATTTTAGAAAATACCTTAGTTTTTTCGGAGGATGTAGAGTCGCTTCAAAACTGTATCAGCAGCTTTAAAAATGAAGCTACTTTTGACAAATCCGAAACTTATACTACCATAAAAAATGCGATTGCAGACGAATCGAATATCCTATTTATTGCCACACCAGAAGGGCTTGATAGTTTTATAAAAGAAGATTTCAAGAAGGATATCGCTGGGGATTTTAAAAATTTAGACCTCTCAAAACAAAGCTTAGTTATTCAGGTGGTTGCCGATCATAAATTTTTTCATACCAGTCTTATCTTTAAAAAAATAGCCTCAAAAACAGCACTTAACATGACCGCTCCAATATTTACAGTGCGGCTAGATAGCGATATGGCAACGCAACCACAATTTGTGCGCAATCATAGAACCAACAAAAAAGAAATTGTGGTTCAAGACCAAGATAATATGTTGTATTTGATGGATACTGAAGGTAAAGTACTATGGAAGAAAGCCATTGAAGGTAGAATTTTAGGAAAAATTGAACAAGTAGATTTGTATAAAAATGGCCGCTTACAATTGGCTTTTGCCACGCCAACTAAGTTTATAATTTTAGATCGCAACGGCGAAATTGTTCTACCTTTTAATAAAACTTTTGGTGATACTCCAATAAGTGGATTGGCTATTTTTGATTATGATAATAACAAGGATTATCGCTTTTTAATTATTCAAGATAAAAAAATAACAATGCTTAATGCTAGAGCGGAAGTTGTACAAGGCTTTAAATTTAAAGAGTCTAAGTCGAGAATAATAAACACTCCAAAACATTTCAGAATCAACAAAAAAGATTACATTGTTTTCCCTGAAGAAAATGGCGCCTTAACAATTTTAAATAGGGTTGGTGATCAAAGGATTCTGGTAAAAGAAAAAATGAATTTTTCTCAAAATGAGATCTTTAATTACAAAAACACGTTTACCACAACAGATGAGAAAGGGGTTTTATTTCAGATTGATGAGAAAGGAAATAGCAGCACAAGCCAACTCCCATTAAATAAAGACCACGGTTTACAAGCAAGTAGCACCATTTTGGTTAGCATGAACTACAATGTATTAACTATTAAAGGAAAAAAAACAGAGTTAGAACTTGGCGTTTACACCAAACCACAAATTTTTACTATTAATAATAAAATATATGTAAGCGTTACCGACCTTCAAAATCAGAAGATTTATTTATTTGATAGCAATGCAGATCCAGTTCAAAACTTCCCGGTTTATGGTACGTCGGCCATAGACTTAGCGGATATGGATAATGATAAAAAGTTAGAGCTTGTAGCGAAAGACTTAGAGAATTCTTTGATTGTCTATAAAATAAACTAATTTTTAATCCATTTATACATAGATAGATACGTATTGTACATTTGTTAAGCATCATTTTCTAAAGATTTATAATTTAGTGCATGAAACACTAATTTTATAAAATACTACAGTATGAAAATGATTTTACATCCTATTTTTAAAGGTGGATTTTGTTTGCTCTTTATGCTATTAATAGCGCAACCATCAAAGGCTCAGGTTTGGAAAAAATTAAAAGAAAAGGCTGAAAAAACAGTGGAACGTAAATTAGAAGATAAAACAGAAAGGGAAACTTCAAAAACAATGGATAGTATTCTCAGCCCTACTAAAAAAGAGGAAAGTCCAAAAACTACAGGAAATAAAGGCGATACAAATACTTCTGATTCAAAAACGGAAACAGAACAAACTGATAATCAAGATAATAATACTAAAACCACATCGACGTCTAAAGAAAAAAAATCAATCCAAGTCTATAAAAAGTTCGATTTCGTCCCCGGAGATAAACTGCTTTTCTACGATGATTTTTCAAATGATTTTATTGGAGATTTTCCTGGAAAATGGAATACAAACGGCACCGGGGAAGTCGTTTCTTTTAATGATGATTCAGGAAAATGGTTCGAAATAAAAGATGGTAGTAACTCTTATTATGTAGCCAATATTAATAGCTTACCAGAAGAATACACCATAGAGTTTGATATTGAAACTTTAGGTCTTGACAGTAAAACCTCTTACCTTGCCACGTTAGCCATTATTATTGATGAACAGGATGATTTTGGCTGGGGTGCAAATTCTGCCTACGCGTATATTCCTTTTAGCCAAAGTATATCAACTGGCATCAGATTATGGAATCGCATCGATAACAAAACAATTGTAAATAATACCGTTGATGCTGATTTACGCGCTACAGTTTTGAATAGACCGCATATTTCTATTGCCGTTAACAAACAACGTTATCGTTTATTTGTTAATGAAACCAAATATGTAGATGTGCCAAAAATGATTGCCGCTGGAGCCCCTTTAAAATCTCTTAAGTTTCAAGTCAATAACACTAAAGAAGGGAAAGAACGTATATTTATTAAGAACATTAAAATTGCCGAAGGTGGTTTAGATTTAAGAAGAACACTTATTGCGGATGGGCGAGTTTCCACTAACGGTATTTTATTTGATTCTGGTTCGGCGAGTATTCAACCCCAATCAATGGGCATAATTTTACAAATTTCACAAGTACTACAACAAGAAAATAGTTTGAAGCTCAAAATTATAGGGCATACAGACGCTGATGGAGATGATGCTACCAACTTAAAACTATCAAAACAAAGAGCAGAAGCGGTTAAAGAAGCTTTAATAAGTGTCTATGGGGTGAGTGGTGATCGTTTACAATCAGAGGGAAAAGGAGAAACAACCCCGCTTAGCGATAACAATACTCCTGATGGAAAAGCACAAAACAGACGTGTTGAGTTTATAAAAATATAACTGAATAAATACTATAAAGATGAAAAAATTAATTCTACTAAATTTATTGATATTGCTATTGTCAAGTTACGCATCAGCTCAAATAAATTGCAGCAAATATTACCCTTTTGAAGAAGGCAGAAGTTTTCAATACACCCAATTCGATAAAAAAGGAAAACTTGATGGCACCTCAGATTATACCGTTACTAAAGTAGAAAACTCGGAGAGCGAAACAGTTGCCGAAATGGCTATCGCTTATAAAGACAAAAAAGGAAAAGAAGCCTTTAATTCTAAATACAATATTGCTTGTACTGGAAGCGGAATTAAAATAGACTTTAAATCCCTTATGCCAACAGAAATGCTTGCGCAATATGAAGATATGGATATTGATTTGGATATAACAGGAACAGATATTGAGCTTCCTAACGATTTATCTGTTGGGCAAACCCTAGAAGATGCCAATGTAACCATGACCGTAAGTATGGCGGGAATGAACATGAAAACAATCGTAAATATGGTCAATAGAAAGGTCGAAAAAAAGGAAACCATAACAACACCTGCTGGAAGTTATGATTGTTATGTGATTTATAGTGAAAACGAATCGCAAATTATGGGTATGAAAAAGATCTTTCCATCTAGGTTGTGGCTGTCAGAAGGTGTGGGAATGGTGAAACAAGAAAGTTACCAAAAAGATGGCGATTTAATAGGCACTACAGAACTAACCAAATTTGAAAAATGATATTTTTAAATGGAAAAAAGTCAAAAATAATATTAAATTTGATTTAGATAAAACCAGTATATGAGAGCCTTAAATTTAACAGTATTTAAACTAGTAATCATTTTATTATTAATTAGTTGCAATACTAGAGAGTCTAAAAATATCCCATTAGATACCTCCATAGCTCAAAAAAATGTATCGAGTAGCCTAATCAAAATTTCAAATTCCATTACTATAAACGGTGAAATTTACACACTAGAAAGCGATACTTGTGTTTCACAAATAAATGACGATCATAGCTGGTTAACCTTCAAAGCCTATAATGATGATTTGGACTATACTTTAACTGTTGTCTTGATGGTATTTGAAGGAGAAATAAATAGTGGTGATTATGTATATTCAAACGGCGAAAACGAAGTTGATTTTGCTGTTATCACTTTTGTAACAGAAGAGGCTACCTATGTATTTAACAATGGTTTTGTGAGTTTTACAAAAAATAGCAGTTCTGGAATAGTTACTGCGAGTAACCTTACCTTATTTGATAGTTTTGAAAACTTACCAAATATAGAAGTTAGTTTTACTATAAACTGTTCTTTATAAGGTAAGAAGGTGAATTAATAGGTTCAGCCTCAAAAAGAAAGGCGAAATGTTTTAATAATTTCTCTTTTACTTCCACTAAATCTACTTCTTTTCTTCCTAACTCCACATTTAAAGAGGTTACGGCTTTATCTTTAATTCCACACGGAATCATTGAATCAAAATAGCCTAAATCCGCATTTACATTTAGTGCAAAACCGTGCATAGTAACCCATCTACTTGCACGAACACCCATAGCACAAATTTTACGCGCAAAAGGAGTTCCAACATCGAGCCAAACACCTGTTTCGCCGGCTGAGCGTTCGGCTTTCAAGCCATATTCAGCCAAAGTTAAAATTACCATTTCCTCTAAAAAACGTAAATATTTATGAATGTCCGTAAAAAAATTGTCTAAATCTAAAATAGGATAGCCCACGATTTGCCCTGGACCGTGATAGGTAATATCACCTCCTCTGTTAATTTTATAAAAAGTAGCTCCTTTTTTCGCCAATTGCGCTTCGTCAACCAACAAATTGGTCATATCGCCACTTTTACCTAAAGTATAAACATGAGGATGCTCCACAAAAAGAAAATAATTAGTCGTTTCAAGAGCCAAAGTTTCTCTTCTGTTTTTGATTTTTGTATCGATAATCGATTTAAAAAGCAGTTCTTGATAATCCCAAGTTTCTTTATACTCTTTTAAACCTAAATCTTGTAGTTTAACCTTTTTATTCATTGCTGCAAAGATACGAAGTCTTTAAAATATATAAATCACTTATGAAAAGTAAGCAGTAATAGTTGACAGTATTCCGTTATTAGTATTTAGAAGCTTGTATGCTTTAAACCTAAAATACTTTAAAATGTTCAAATCTGCCAACTGCCACTGGGTACAGTTTACCTACAAATATTGATTGAAAATAAATCATTAATCCTACTATTGAGACAAAATAAAACACTTAATGCTAGGCTGGTCTATTTAATATAACCAAAGCAGCAATAACACCAGGAACCCAACCACAAAGGGTTAATAAAAACACAATAATAATTGAGCCGCAACCCTTCCCGATAACGGCTAATGGCGGAAATAAAATGGCTAAAATAACTCTCCAGATACTCATTTTTTTTGATTTTGATTGATGAATGTTATTATAGGGCGTAAAATTACAGCAAATGTTACAGGTTTTACGAAAAAAATAGACAAAACCTCCTAGAATTAATTGCTCGTGGTTGGTTGCTCGCTACTAAATTTTTTTATGTCAAGTTATGTGTTAGCTATTAGTTAAAATTATTTTGATCACATGTGACTCGACTACGCCTAGCCACGAAACTTAAAGTTTTTGGTAATTCCATTTTCGTATTTTGTATTTTCAATTAAAACTTAAAACTCAACTCTTGAAACTTTTTTTAGTTAGATGATTTCATGCATTGTACTTATATTTGCAACTTTAATAAAGTAAAAAATGCAACTTTCAGAACAAGAAGTTATCCGAAGAGAGAAACTTACCAAATTACGAGAAATTGGGATTAATCCTTATCCAGCAGCTTTATACCCTGTTGATACCACCTCAAAAACTATAGAAGAAGCCTATATTGAAGGTATAAAGGTGATTGTGGCCGGGAGATTAATGCGGAAAAAAATACAAGGAAAAGCTTCTTTCGGAGAATTGCAAGACAATGAAGGTCGCATTCAGTTGTATTTTAATAGGGATGAAATTTGCCCAGCAGACGACCATTCTAAATATAATGAAGTTTTTAAAAAATTATTAGATTTAGGCGATATCATAGGCGTTGAAGGCGAACTTTTTACCACACAAGTAGGTGAAAAAACGGTTTTGGTAAAAGATTTTACGTTGCTGTGTAAAGCGCTCCGCCCACTGCCTTTGCCTAAGGTTGATCCCGACGGGAAAGTGCATGATGAATTTAACGATCCGGAAATGCGTTATCGTCAGCGATATGTAGATTTGATTGTAAATCCGCATGTAAAACAAACCTTTATCAAAAGAACAAAAATAACGAACAGTATCCGTCAGTTTTTTAATGATAGAGATTATTTAGAAGTTGAAACCCCTATTTTGCAACCTATTCCAGGTGGTGCAGCGGCGCGGCCGTTTTTAACACATCATAATGCACTTAATATTCCCTTATACCTTCGAATAGCGAACGAATTGTATTTAAAACGTTTAATTGTTGGTGGTTTTGATGGCGTTTACGAGTTTTCTAAAGATTTTAGGAACGAAGGAATGGACAGAACGCACAATCCAGAATTTACGGTGATGGAATTGTATGTTGCTTACAAAGATTATAACTGGATGATGGACATGACCGAGCAACTTTTAGAAAAAGTAGCTTTGGATACCAACGGAACATCTAAAATCAAAGTAGGTAAAAACGAAATCGAATTTAAAGCGCCTTATCCAAGAATTCCTATTTTGCAAGCTATTAAAGAACATACAGGGTATGATGTTGCAGGAATGGCAGAAGCAGAGTTGAGAGGTGTTGCTAAAAAATTAGGACTAGAAGTTGACGATACTATGGGCATTGGCAAACTCATCGATGAAATATTTGGTGAAAAATGCGAAAACTTTTATGTGCAACCCACTTTTATTATAGATTACCCAAAAGAAATGAGTCCGCTTACCAAAGAGCACAGAGATAACCCCGCTTTAACGGAGCGTTTTGAGTTGATGGTTAATGGTAAAGAGTTGGCAAATTGCTATTCTGAGCTCAACGACCCGATAGACCAAAGAGAACGTTTTGAAGAACAATTAAGATTATCTGCTAAGGGTGATGATGAGGCTATGTTTATTGATCAAGATTTCATCAGGGCTTTAGAATACGGTATGCCACCAACGAGCGGAATCGGCATTGGCATTGATCGTTTGGTAATGCTTATGACCAACAACTCCTCCATTCAAGAAGTGTTGTTTTTCCCTCAGATGCGTCCTGAAAAAAAGCAAGTTGAACTATCTGAAAGTGAAAAAATGATTTTTGATATTTTAAAGAAAAATCAGGAAATGCCATTAGAAGCACTTAAACAGGCCTCAGAATTGAGCAACAAAGCTTGGGATAAGAGCATTAAAGCCTTAGGTAAAATGGGCATTACCAAAGTAACCAAAACCGAAACAGAATTATTGGTTTCACTTCAGCCATAAAAATTTATTGAACATCATCATTACAAAAGGGAAACAAATAAGATTGTTTCCCTTTTGTATTTTTAAATCATATTTAAAAAGCACCAAACGAAACAAAGGCTCTGATAAACAGAAGCCTTAAGTCAACTAATTCAAATTATTGATTTTTGAATTGATTAATTAATACAATATTATAGACAACTTATTTCTTAAAATGACTAATTTTTTACTAAAATTTAACATATATTTTTTATTAAATAAATAAAAAAGCTTAAAATATTAGATTTTTTATTTAAGATTAAAAATCAAAGAATATCTCATTAAGAAATACTTAACAATAATTTAATTTTTATTTTATTTATTTGAGATGAACTAATTAAACCATATTACTAAAATGATAAAAATTACTATACAAAGAATGCTCTTTGTTTTATTATTAGTAGGTTGTTTTTCAACAACTGAAGCACAAATTTTCAAAAAGAAAAAGACAGAAAAAGCTACCGAACCCGAAAAACCAAAAAAAGGAGGTATTGAACCTTATGAAAAAGTCATCACCAAAGAGGCAAAAACCGATAAAGGTCTTTTTGATGTGCACAAAATAGATAGTAAATACTTCTATGAAATTCCAGATTCTTTATTCAACAAAGAAATGCTGATGGTAAGTCGTATTGCTAAAACGGCGACAGGTATTGGTTTTGGAGGTGGAAAAATTAATACCAAGGTGTTGCGTTGGGAAAAGAAAGACAAAAAAGTTATTTTACGTGTTGTTTCTTATGATAATGTGGCATCAGATTCTCTACCAGTGTATGAGGCAGTTGTGAACTCCAACTTTGAACCAGTGCTATATGCTTTCGATATCAAGGCTATTAAAAAAGATTCTCTTAGTCCAGCTACCGTTATTGATGTTAGTGAACTCTTCGAGAAAGATGTAAACGCACTAGGCATGCCTGATTATTATAGAAAACAATATAAAGTTTCAAGATTAGATAGTGAAAAAAGTTATATAGAATCCGTAAAAAGTTATCCCTTAAATGTGGAAGCAAGACACGTAAAAACCTATGTTGCCAGTGAAGCACCATCTAATGGAACTTTAGGATCTATTTCTATAGAAATAAATAATTCGATGATTTTATTGCCCGCAGAACCTATGAAAAGACGTTATTTCGACGAACGCGTAGGTTGGTTTGCCCGTGGTCAAGTAGACTATGGTTTAGATGCCCAAGAAAGTAAAACGGTTACCTATTTAGACCGATGGAGACTAGAGGTTAAAGATGAAGACCTGGAAAAATTTAAAAGAGGAGAACTCGTTGAACCAAAAAAACAAATTGTTTATTATGTGGACAGAGCTACACCGAAAGAATGGGTACCATTTATAAAGCAGGGTATTGAAGATTGGCAAGTTGCTTTTGAAGCCGCAGGTTTCAAGAATGCCATTATTGCAAAAGACCCACCAACCAAGGAAGAAGACCCAGAATGGTCGCCGGAAGATGTTCGTTATTCTGTAGTACGCTATTTAGCTTCGCCCATACCCAATGCCAATGGTCCGCACGTAAGCGATCCAAGAACTGGTGAAATTTTAGAGTCAGACATCAACTGGTATCATAATGTAATGACTTTATTGCGCAATTGGTTTTTTATACAAACAGCCGCTATAAATGAGGATGCAAGAGGTGTAAAATTCAAAAATGAAGTTATGGGTCGCTTAATCCGTTTCGTTTCTTCCCATGAAGTTGGCCATACTTTAGGTCTTCCTCATAACATGGGTAGCAGCGTTGCTTATCCAGTAGATTCATTACGTTCGGCTTCCTTCACTAAAAAATATGGCACAGCCCCGTCTATTATGGATTATGCACGATTTAACTATGTGGCACAACCAGGTGATCAAGGTGTGGCTTTAATGCCAGAAATTGGTATTTATGATAAGTATTCCATCAACTGGGGCTACAGACCTATTTTTGATAAAACTGCGGAAGAAGAGAAGCCTATTTTAGATAGTTGGATATTAAAGCATGCTGGCGATCCATTATATCGCTTTGGACGTCAACAAGGCGAAGTAATTGATCCAAGTTCTCAAACCGAAGATTTAGGAGACGATGCTGTAAAAGCAAGTATGTACGGAATTGCCAACCTAAAACGTATTGTACCAAATTTAGCTGCTTGGATTGGTGAAGACGGTAAAAATTACGACGATTTAGGAACCTTATATGGTGAAGTATTTGGTCAGTACAACCGTTATATGGGCCACGTATCTAACAATATTGGTGGTGTTTATGAAATATATAAAGCCTTCGGACAAGAAGGTGCTGTTTATACACCAGTGGCGAAAGAGCGTCAAAAAAATAGTATGGATTTTGTTCAAAAACAATTGTTTGAAACTCCTGAGTGGCTATTAGATCAAAATATATTCAATAAAATTGAAGCTTCAGGTTCTGTAGAGCGCTTAAGAGCTATTCAGGTAAGAACTTTGGATAATATTTTGAACTTAGGCAAAATGTCTCGTATGATAGAAAACGAGACTGCAAATGGCAAAGATGCTTACGCCTTAGCCGAAATGATGAAAGACCTAAGAACAGGTATCTGGTTAGAAGTTTCAAGAGGTGCTAAAATTGATACCTATCGTAGAAATTTACAAAAAGCACATATTGATAGACTGGGTTATTTAATGACTGCTGAAAGCCAAAGTGCAAGAAGAGGTTCTAGTGCTATCAATACCAGCCAATCTGATATTAGATCCGTGGCCAGAGCAGAATTAAATACTTTAAAATCTTCGATTCGAATAGCTATTTCAAGAACATCAGACACCATGAGTAAATACCATTTACAAGATGCTGTGGAGCGTATTGACATGATTTTAGACCCTAAATAAGAATTTTAAACATTAAAAAAGACTAATTTTTATAGCTTTTGATTATTATTTTTTAGAGAAACTACGGAACGCAAAACCACTTACCGATAGTAATCTTAATTTAAGCTGTAGAAATTAGTCTTTAATCTTAATAACCATTTTAAATTTTAAGCTTCAGGTTATTTTTGACTCAGATTTAAATCCCTCAAATCCATGTCAAAATAAATTAAAAGCCTACTGTTTTTTACTTTATTTATGCTCTCGTGTATAATCTATATCTCAACAGATGAGGATAATAGGAAAAAACAGGAATATAGTGCAATGAAAACACCAACTATGGAACTAACGACCATTGTTAACTAAATAATTATAAAAATCATTTAGATTTATATAAAAAGGGTATCTCAAAAAGATATCTTTTTTTGTTTATAGATATGCTAATACCAATTATGAATTTAAATAGGTCTAAAGAGTTTGAATTATATTGTGTTCAGATGAAATAGAAAATCAAAGCATAGCATTAGCTACGGTTTTATTTTTTATTGAAATATGGGCGCAATAGAAACAAATTATTGGGCTTATTTAAATTCATAATTGGTATAATCATAGTTTCACCACAAAATAATACGCTTTCACCACAATAAATTTAAATAGGACAACAATTTCTTAAAGTGTCTCCTTCTTTTTGCTATTTTTAGAATCCCAAATTGTACATATATGAAACCTAGAATTAAAAGTCTATTGTATTTAGCATGTTTTAGTCTTTGTGCTTTATTGTATTATCAAATTGAAGAAAATGATAAAGTAGGTAAGTCACTAAACAGTCCTAATTATGCATCTGCTGAAATAGAAGAAACAGAAAGTCCTGAAATCAATACGGCAAATGAAAAAACTGTAATTGCAGAAGAAATAAAGTGATTAAAACCAAATAAACCTTAATAAAAAGCAGCAAATCCTGAAATCAGATTTGCTGCTTTTTTATGAAGTAAACTTAAACGCGGTGTTAAAAAATGTTAAGTTTAAAAAAGAATCTTAAACCTTTTTTCATCTTGATGGTCTTAAAGGTGTAATCTTTAAAGATCGAAAAAATGAAAAATGTAATTTTAATTTTAACAGCTTTAGTGAGTTTAAACGGATTCGCACAAAAGCGTGGGGCAGAAAAATTGAGTCCAGAACAAATGGCCACACTTCAAACTAAAAAAATGACACTTGATTTAGATCTAAATGAAAATCAGCAAACTAAAGTCTATCAGCTTAATTTTGAAAATGCGACGAATAGACAATTGAAGAGAGGTGAAGCAAAAGCGTTAAGAGCTAATGGCGAACCTAAAAAACTCACAAGTGAAGAGCAATATGCGATGCAAATTGGAAGGCTAGACCATCAGATAGCTCAAAAAGAAAAAATGGATGCTATTCTAAACAAAGATCAGTTTACCAAGTGGGAGCAAATGCAAGAACAGAAAATTGGTAAAATGAAAAAAAGAGAAGGTCAAAAAAAAGGAAAAAAAATTAAGACTACCAAAGCGTAGTTTTTTGATGAAAAGGAAAGAGAGGCGCTTGCCTCTCTTTCCTTATTTTTTCTAAAACATAACTACTATTTAAGCGTAGGCGCAATAGTTTCCAATGCCTTGATGGTGGCATCAATATCTTCATTAGAAAGAGCGTCATTTAAAAAATAACTCTCAAAAGCACTAGGTGGCAAATACACTCCATTGTTCAACATACCATGAAAATATTTTTTGAAAGTTTCATTATTCCCTTTTGCGGATGACGCAAAATCGACTACAGGTTCTTTGGTAAAATGCACAGAGAGCATACTTCCAAATCGATTTATTTGATGGTCAATAGCATGTTCTTTTAAAACTTTTTCTAATCCTTTATGCAGATAGGCTGTTTTATCTGCTAAGCTTCTAAAAATATCAGGATTATTGTTTAAGGCTGTTAGCATCGCCAATCCACCGCTCATGGCTAATGGGTTTCCACTAAGTGTTCCTGCTTGATATACCGGTCCGTCGGGGGCTAAATATCCCATGATTTCATTTCGGGCAGCAAATGCCCCTACGGGCAAGCCACCACCAATAACTTTACCGAAGGTTACAATATCTGCATCAATGCCTAGTACTTCTTGCGCTCCGCCTTTTCCTAAGCGAAAACCAGTCATTACCTCATCAAAAATCAATAAAATATTTTCTTTGGTGCAAATTTCTCTAAGTCCTTTTATAAAATCTTCTTGTGGAATAATGCAACCCATATTCCCTGCAACGGGCTCAATAATGATGGCTGCAATTTCTCTTTTATTAGCATCTACAAGAGCTTGCACATGCTCCAAATTATTATAATCTGCCAACAGTGTATCTTTTGCCGTTCCTTGGGTTACCCCAGGACTATTTGGTGAACCAAAGGTTACTGCCCCACTTCCGGCTTGTATTAAAAAAGAATCAGAGTGCCCATGGTAACAACCTGCAAATTTTATAATCTTATCTTTTCTTGTATAACCTCGCGCCAAACGAACAGCACTCATACACGCTTCTGTACCACTATTTACAAATCTTATTTTATCTATATTAGGCACCATTGAAACAGCAAGCTTTGCTAGTTCTGTTTCAATTTCTGTTGGCATCCCAAACGATGTTCCTTTTTTTGCTTTTTCGATGACAGCGTTTAAGACGGGTTCGTAAGCATGACCTAAAATTAGCGGCCCCCAAGAAGAAATATAATCTATATATTTATTGCCATCTACATCAAAAAAATAAGCGCCCTTTGCTTCTTTTACAAAAATTGGGGTGCCGCCTACCGCTTTAAATGCTCTTACCGGCGAATTTACACCACCTGGAATATACTCTTGTGCTTCATTAAAAAGTTGACTACTTCTTTTATATTGCATGCTTAAATTTATTTTTTTACAGCTTTAATGGTCAATTTTTGACCTACAGTAAGGTTACTATTGTTTAATTTATTCGCCTCCATGATATCATCAATGGATACAAAATAGGTTCTGGAGATGGAATAAAGGGTATCTCCTTTTTGCACTAAATGCGTTCTAAGTTCGTATTCTTTAGGTTCTTTTTTAGAAACATAACCTTGTTTTTGAACATTGGTATCGTATTTATGTAAATCATAGCGTTCTATAAACGAAATTAATTTACTAGGATATTTGTTATCGGTTGCATAGCCTGCTTTTTTTAATCCGTATGCCCAAGCCCTGTAATCGTTATTGTCTAAATCGAACAAAAAGGCATACCGAGCTCGGCTCGTTAAAAAAAAACTGTGATCTCTAAAAGAATACATGGGATGATTGTATTTTCTAAAACACTCACCTTTTTCATCATCATCATGAAAATCATAATCGCCATCCCAGCCTGTATGGCATTTTATGCCAAAGTGATTGTTGGTCTTTTTAACCAGTGCGCTTCTACCAAATCCACTTTCTAAAATACCTTGCGCCAAAGTAATGCTGGCAGGAATACCGTAAGCTTTCATTTCGAACTGTGCTATTTCAGCAAATGTTTCGATGTATTCTTCTATTGAGTTGATTGGGAATTCTATAAACTCACCTGAGTCTTCTGGGAGTAAATAAACAGTACCCTCATCTGTTTTAATTTTAGTGAGTTCGTTTACGGAATGTTTGTCCTGTGTTGGATTATTTTTAGTATTTGAGATTGTCCGTTTATGGCTCTTACATGCCGCAAAAAATATCAGCAAAATAAATAATGCACTCTTTTTCATCATAGTAGTAATAATGGTAAATTTTTATTTTTTAATACTTTATTCATCCCTACAATTCCTTGCAAGCCTCCAGAATGTATGGCTAAAATTTTAGTGCTAGGCTTAAAATAATCATTTTCAATTAAATCTAATAAACCATACATCATTTTTCCAGTATAAATTGGGTCTAGTGCAATGGTCGTTTCTCGTTTAAAATTGTTTATAAAATGGATTAAACTTTCATTTATTTTTCCGTAACCGCCAAAATTATAACTAGTTATTAAATTCCAATGATGTTTTAAGGCAAATTTACGAATATCTTTTTTTAGAAAATCACCTTTTAAAGCAGGAAAACCTATTACTTTTTGATGGTCGCCTGCTGCATTGATAATTCCAGCTATAGTTCCGCCTGTGCCTACGCAAGTACAAATCACATCAAAAAGCGCATCATTGGGAGTTAAAATTTCTTCACATCCTTTTACGGCTAGTGCATTTGTACCTCCTTCTGGAAGCGCATAAAAAGCACCAAATTCTTTTTCTAATTGACGCATAACTATTTCAGTATGTTTATCTCGATACCAAGTTCTTGAAACAAATTTAAAATCCATTCCGTTTTGGCTGGCAAATTGTAAGGTAGGATTCTCACGCCATTTATCGACCAATTCTTCACCCCTGATAATGCCAATAGTTTTTAAATTACTTGCTTTACCGGCATAGGCCGTAGCTGCGATATGATTGCTAAAAGCCCCACCAAAGGTCAATAATTTGTTGAAACCCTTTTGTTTGGCGTCCATCAAATTATACTTGAGTTTTCTATATTTATTGCCCGAAATAAAGGGATGTAATAAATCTTCTCGCTTGATAAAAAGCGACACCTGTTTTTCTGCTAAAATTGGAAGAAATACTTCTTGATTACTACTGTTCACAAATTATCTTTGAGACCTCAAAGATATTTAATAAAACTGAATGGTTTTCGTTCTGACGCATAATTCAAATTAGCTTCATTTGCATAAGCTTCGCGCTCAAAACTGATATTTTGGTAGGCTTTGTAAGAATCTAAGTGCCAAATGCAGCGTAAAAGCCATTCAAACATATACATCAAATAAAATGGCAACAACAAAAGTTCTTTCTGTTGTTTTAAATGAATAGTTTCATGGTGAATGAATATGGCATCTTTTTTTAAGGCACTATGCTTTAAAATTATAAATGGCCATAAGGCAAGTCCCATATAATTTTTATAAAAAAAATGTTTTGATATGATGATCATTTTTAAGGCTTATAATACACGCTAAATTATCGGCTAAAACCATACCAAAAAAAATTAGATGCTGTTTAATAATTAGCAAAAAGGGACATAAAAAAATAATTGACGAATTTTTAAACAGACTCCATATAGACTTATGGCACAAAAAACCGATGAATAAGCGTTAAAAATTACTAATATTTTAGATGGTTCTCATAAATAGCAGTATTTTTATATTTGAAGAAAACAGTATTTTTAGCGCATGAAAAAATTAATACCTTTAGTAGAAGGTGATTTTTATTTAACAACGGAAGGGTATAAAGTTTTTACAGAACAGTACCATTTAAAACGTGGTTACTGTTGCGAAAGTGGTTGTAGGCATTGCCCCTACGGTTATAATTTAAAAACCAATAAGCGCAAGAACAACTAAGTCTTTCGGCATGATTATTGTGCTTAATTGACTAGAAATTGAAAATTTATTAAAAATATATATATTATGAAAATAGTTAAACTTTTAGCCCTGCCAATACTCGCACTACTAGTGTTGAGTTCCTGCTCATCGGTTCGTGTTATAGCTGATTATGACCAGAACACTAATTTTAGCGAATTTAGAACGTACGCATTTTACAAAACGGGTATAGACAGAGCACAAATATCCGATTTAGACAAAAAAAGAATTCTTTATGCTATTGAGACTGAAATGTCTAACAGAGGTTTTTCTAAATCTGCCAATCCAGATATTTTAGTGAGTATTTTCACCAAAGAAAGTGAGCAAGTTGATGTTTTCAATAACAACTTCGTTTGGGGTTGGGGCGGCTTGGGAATGGGCTGGGGAGGATTAGGCTGGGGCGGCATGGGCTGGGGAGGCTGGGGTATGAACCCTTGGATGTGGGGAGGCGGTCTTGGTGGCTGGGGCGGAAGCCAAATTAGCACTAGAACAGAGGGCTCTTTATATATCGACCTAATTGATACAAAAGATAAGCAATTGGTTTGGCAAGGAAAGGGTGTAGGTAATTTAAACAACACTAATAATATAGCAAAGAAAGAAGCACGAATTAAAAAGTTTGTCGCTGAAATTCTTGAGGAATACCCGCCATTGGTAGCTCAATAATACAAACTTATAAACCCGCTAACTAGCGGGTTTTTTTATGCTCTAAAATGGTATTTTCCATCCATTAAGAAAACATTCTTAAAGGTTATTTTTTTCTATGGCACATTTCGTATCTTTAAGAACATAAAAAAACGAACATGTCGTACGAAAGCAACCCTATACTTGATAAACTTCCAAAGCATTTAAAACAGTTTATAAAACCCCAAGATTATAGTGATTATAGCGCTATAAATCAGGCAGTTTGGCGATATGTGATGCGTAAAAATGTAGATTATTTAAGCAGAGTTGCACACAATTCTTACTTAGATGGACTTAAAAAGACGGGGATTTCAATTGATAACATTCCTAATATGTACGGAATGAACCGCATTTTACAGGAAATCGGTTGGGCTGCCGTTGCGGTTGATGGTTTTATTCCGCCTTCCGCTTTTATGGAATTTCAAGCCTATAATATTTTGGTGATTGCCTCTGACATTCGTCAGATAGAAAATATTGAATACACTCCTGCTCCGGATATTATTCACGAAGGTGCTGGTCATGCACCTATTATTGCGAACCCTGAATATGCCGAATATTTAAGACGATTTGGTGAGATTGGCTGTAAAGCGATCTCTAGTGCTAAAGATTACGAATTATATGAAGCGGTGAGGCATCTTTCTATTATTAAAGAAGCGCATGGAACCCCGCAAGATAAAATTGAAAAGGCTGAAAAGCATATTGAATATTTACAAGAAAACATGGGTGAACCTAGTGAAATTGCATTGATTCGTAACCTACATTGGTGGACGGTTGAATACGGCTTGATTGGTACGGTAGATCAGCCAAAAATATACGGTGCAGGTTTACTTTCTTCGATTGGTGAAAGTGCTTGGTGCATGACGGCTGAGGTCAAAAAAATTCCTTACTCTATTGAAGCAGCCCACACTTCTTTTGATATTACTAAACCACAACCCCAACTCTTCGTAACCCCAGATTTTGCCTATTTAAGTCAGGTTTTAGAAGAATTTGCGAATACCATGGCACTGAGAAAAGGAGGTTTATCAGGCATTAAAAAATTGATCAATTCCAAAGAATTAGGAACTATTGAGCTAAGTACTGGGCTACAAATTTCTGGAAATTTTGAGAGTGTCATTGAATTTGAAAATAAACCTGTTTACTTTCAAACTCAAGGAAAAACAGCCTTATCTTACCGAGAAAAGGAACTGGTGGGCCATAGTACAAAACACCACACCCAAGGTTTTGGTTCGCCTATCGGTAAACTGAAAGGGATTAATATCGCCATAGAAGCAATGAGTCCTAGAGATTTAAAAGCGTATAACATTTTTGAAGGACAAACCATTGGGCTAGATTTTGAAGGTGGGATAAAAGTAGAAGGTAAAATTATTACTGGCACGCGAAATTTACGTGGTGAAATTATCATAATCACTTTTGATGATTGTACCGTTACCTACGCAGACAGAATATTGTTTGAGCCCAAATTTGGATTATACCACATGGCCGTTGGAGAACGTATTGTCTCTGCTTTTAATGGTCCTAGCGATTTATCAAGTTTCGATTTGATGACCCATAAAATAACGGATACCACTATAAAACCCACTAAAAATGAAAAGAGTAGTCAACTTGAATTGTATTATCAGCAAATAAGAGATTTTCGCGAGGGTAAAAACACCACGATTTCAAGAAATAAAGTTTTTCAAGAAATAAAAAATAACTACCCTAATGATTGGTTGCTTTCTATAGAATTGTATGAATTGGCAAAACAGAGCCACGACAGTGACTTCTCAGAAGATATTGTTGACCATCTAGAAAAAGTAAAATTGACCAATCCAAAACTAGGTAGGTTGATCGATGACGGACTTGAACTGGTAAATCAAACTTTAATCTATAACGGGGCGTAGGTAGAAAATAAGACATTCCAAGAAAACATCACACTATAATTCAACTAGGTTTTTAGTCTTTTACCCCTTAATTAAAACGGGAAGATTCTCTTTAACTATTTCACCATTGTACTCTAAAGTCCAACCCATAGAATTGGTTAAAATATAGAATTTAGATAGCTCACTTAACAAGCGGTTTTCCGCATTGGTTTTCAAGGATGATTTTTCTATTTTTTTTAGAAGTGAAGCGCGCACATTACTTTTGATTTTATTGTAATCATCTGCATCAAACTGGTTTAAAAAATCAGAGGTAACATCATAATACTCAAAATCAGGATTTAATTTTATTTCCGGCTCAGGAATACTTTTAATTTTTAAAGTTTTTGTGGTTTCATCAATGGCAAATTCAATTTTACTTAAATCATAAGCCACGGTTACCTCTGCATTTACGACAACTAAGGCCTTTTTTTCTGCGGTAATTAAGGGGCCAAAAAGTTGCTGCGAATCTTCGTAATTATAAACCTCTGAAAAATGACCTTCGGTAACAATTAATTTAGATACATTATCAATCTGCTGCTGAATGAGCATGGAGTTTTCTTTCAAAATTGACTTATTACTGCTACTTTCTGCACAAGACCTGAAAACAAAAACTATTGCTAAAGTAACTACAGCGCCAAATAAAACTTTTTTCATAATCGTTAAGTCACTTTGCTATTTTCGAATTCGGGCTAAAAATTTTCCATTTGATATTGTTCTAGTGATTGTTAAATCTCTTCGATTAAGTGCTATAAACTGAAAAGTTCCTGAAATTTCCGAATCATTATCTGCGGTTATCGTAACGCTTCCCGTTCCCCCAGCTGCAATATTAGTACTATACCGTCTGTTTACATCAAGTAAAAGACCTTCACTGCCTTGAGGATCACCGCTAAAATTTATACTATAATTTCCGGCTCCTTCATAATCAATCACCTTTAATATAATGTCCTTGCCGTCTTCGGTTGAACCTTGAATAGTTAGCGTCGTATTTGAAGAAAAATTTTTTTCTGCATTCACATAATTGTTTCCTGTTCTGGAGGTGAATGTTGCATTATCGATATCAGCAGTCATGAAGCCAAAGGTATCTCTTTCGTCTTCCGCAGTGCAGCTCAATAGCAAAATACTAGCAACTACTGCTAAGAACAATGAATTTGGTTTAAATAGTGATAATTTCATAAATTCAATAGTTATGGGGCCATACTTATTTTGTTTAAAGATACCTTTTACAAAAATAAGGAACTATAAAAAATATTAATTTTTCGTCGAACTCCTCAAATAAGATTTATTCTTTTTGCTTTTTGTACGGCTTCTAATTTAGAATGTACTTGGAGTTTTGTGTAGAGGTTTTCTATGTGTTTACGCACTGTACTTGGTGATAAAAACAAATTTTCTGCAATTTTTGTATAAGTGAGTCCTTTACTCAATTGCTCTAATACTTCCGTTTCTCTGTTGGTTAGCGCTACCTGTTCTTGTTCATTGATACCTTCGTCTGCTAAAGGATTTCTTAATAATTTTAGGGTTCTTAAAGCAATAGTTGGCGTCATTGCTGCGCCACCGTTTATGGTGTCTAAAATACCTTTATATAGCTCCTCTGGTGCTACGTCTTTTAACAGATAACCATCCGCTCCTGCTTTAATGGCATTGAAAATATTTTCATCATTATCGAAAACGGTAATCATGATGATTTTTATCTGCGGATATTTATTTTTGATCTTCTCGGTAGTCTCCACCCCATTTAAATTTGGCATTTCAATATCCATTAAAATCAAATCTAAACGATTATCAATTTCTAATTTTTCTAAACATTCTACCCCATCTTTAGCCTTCCATTTAATAATCACATCTTCGAAAAAAGCTAGTTTATCTACTACAGCCTTAATCAAAAAAAAATTATCATCTACTACGGCTAGTCTAATTTTCATTTTAACTTCTTACAGGTATGGTAAACATTAATGTAGTTCCCTTATCAGGTTTGGATTGTATTTTTAATTCACTTTTCAAATCTGTTACTCTTCTTTTCATATTCGCTATTCCGTTTCCTAGTTCCACCTGCAAAAAATCAAAACCTACTCCATTATCTTTTATTTCTACATGAAAAAAATTAATCGATTTATGGATATAAACTCGAAGTATTTTTGGTTGTTTCTCCGAATTTGTAAAGGCATGTTTAAGTGTGTTATTTACTCCTTCTTGAATTATACGGTATATGTTAATGCCTTCCTCGGCTGTAAAAGTATATTCAATTTCAATGTCAGAATCCACCACAAAATCGAATTCTATTTGCTTTGATAATTGGTTCGCTGAATTTATAAATTGTGAAATTCTTGTTTGTAAATCTTCAAAAGTGATGTTCTCTTTATTCATAGCCCAGATGGTGTCTCGAAGCTCGTTTATAGTTGTTTTTGTAAACAAGCCTAAGGCAACTAGTTTATCTTTTACATTTGATTCTGTATTTTTTAAACCATACTTTAAAGTATCTAATGAGGAGGTAATAAATGTAAGCTGACTCCCGATATTATCATGTAAATCTCGTGAAATTCGCAAGCGTTGTTCTTGTAATTTATTTTGTGTTTCTATCTGTACTAAAGCTGTTTTTAACTCACTTTCTTTTTGTAATTGCTCATTTTTTAAGCGTTGTTTTCCATAAAATAAATACCCAATAAATCCTGTTAAAAAAGCAATTGCTATTACACCGAACAACAAATTATTTTTTAATTGCATTGCCAATTTATTTTTATCGATTTCTGAACGCTGCTGGATAATTTCTTTTTCTTTTTTTTCTGATTGATATTTTGATTCCAATTCTAAAATAGACTTTGTTTTTTCGAGTTGATATACTTCATCTTTTTTTATCGTATATTCCTCTAATATTTGATACGCTAATTGATTTTCTCCTTGTAAACTATAAACTTCTGACAGTAATTTCAATCCATTTACTTCGAACTCTTTAAACTTATTTTCTTTGGCTTTTTTAAGCGCTAATCGTAATTCGTTTATTGCAACAGTATACCGATTAAAATGTAATTGATTTTTAGCAAAACCAATTCTTGTATTGGTTAATTCGTATTCATTGTCATCAGAACTGAATAGCTCTATAGCATTTTTATAAGTCTTTTCAGCATTTATAAAGTCCCCCAAACTATCTTGTGCAACTGCAATATTATTCAACATGTAAGGCACATATCGGTTATACCCTAAAGTCTTATATCCTTCAATTGCACTTTCTGCATGGATAATTGTTTCATTAAACTTTTTTAGGCGTAATAAAACGGACCCGATATTACCTGTTGTAACTGTAATTCCGAAAAGATTATCACTTTTTTTGTAACTCGCTAAAGCCTGCTGATAATAATCCAATACTTTTTTATATTCTCCCTGTTTTTTATAAACAATACCAATATTACTTAGCACCATAGGCACTAAATCAGGGTCTTTAGTTTGATATTCATAAATTTTTAAAGCTTTAAAATAGTACTGTAAAGAGGTGTCAAAATTTCCTAATTCATCATTTATGATTCCTAAATTATTATAGGTATTTGCTACGGCTATACTATCACCTAGCAAAAAATTTATCCTTAAACTTTTCTGGTGATAATAACTCGCACTATCGTAAACTGCGGAGACCTGAAGTGCGCTTGCAATACTATGATACGCCGAAGCTTTTAAGCGCTTGTCACCTTCTTTTTCAGCCTCAAGAAGTGCTTTTTTGCCATAAAACAAAGCACTATCGGCCCTAATATTCCTGTAATGCCACGAAATTTCATTGAAGGTTAGCACCAATGCTTTTCCTTTTTGATCTTTAGAAACTGCATCTAAACTATCAAGAACTTGTTGTTGCGCTTCTATTTTAAAAAAAGAACTTATCACTAAAAAGAAAAAAAATAATCTTTTCATATAAACAGAATCAATAATCATAAATATATCTAATTTATTGGATATTCTGCTCTTGTAAAACCTCTTTTAAGTTGTAGTTTAAAAAATTATAACTAGTCAAATTTATTTCTCTTTTTTTAATTTGATAGTTATGCAACTCAAAATCTATTAAATACTCATGAATTCGAATTTTGTGTGCTTTTTTACTTTTTACATGTTCCATTCTAAAATAGATACTTATTACTATAACCATACTAAAACTGAGCAATAAAATAATAATTGAAACAGGCATAGTTCTATATTATATCTAAAAAAAATAAAGATTAAAAAAATGCCGAAGATTTTTGAGACTATTTACTTCGGCATTACAAAACACTAACAAATTAAGGTGTTGAAAAATTTAAATTTTTTTGATGGTTACTTATTAAGGATTTCGTTCGTATGATGTTTTAAAAATTTGTTCCCCGCCAGGTACATTCCATCTGCATATTTAGTGCCGTCTGGTTCTAACCATTTTGTAGTTTCACTATAATTATCTCCTCGAATAGAGACTATAGGATTCATCAAAGTAGCTGTAGCACGAGTTCTTGAAGAATACGCCAGTATTTTTTCTTTTTCTAAGGCTCCCTCAATTTCTAAATCTGATTTCATTCCCCCTAAATATTGAGCTTCTGGACTACCACCAATATTTAATTTTCCCCTAGTAAAATTTACGTGACTAGATAAACCTCCTCCTTGTCTTGACTTATCGAACATTGCGGTGATCCCTTTACCTGTTTTTTCGTCTGATACTGCGAAAGCATCTGCTAAACGATAATTCACAAAAAGTTTCACTTTTGCTTGGTCACCAATATTCCAATCCGTACCTAATTCAGAGAAAACATAGGCCAATGATACATCAGCAATTAAAGCATCTCCTAATTTTTTTGATAAATTTTGAGGTGTTTTATCAAAACCAGCCATTTTAGACGAAAAAGCATTTCTTTCTTTATAAAAATATGAATAATTTGAAGGTACCACAGCAATAACACCTGTCATGTCTGTTTCATAAAGTTTTGGCCCTGTTGCTTTTTCCCATCCTTTAAATACATCCGTTTTTTCGGCTTCTTCCAAGGATATTATTTCATATCCTTTATTCTTAAAATCAGCCACAAATTCAGTATATAGCATATCTGCTTTTGCTTGGATAGCCTCGCCATTTAAGGTTGCTAAACCCACTGCTGCTTTTGCTTTTGCGGCATTTGTGATAGTTCTTCCAAAACCTGTAGCTTTTCGTTCATCGACCGCTTCTTTATAAATTTCAAAATTTATGGTAAAACTAGAAATAAAAATTTTCTTTGACCCTTCACTAATGTTATTCGATTTATATCCTTCCTCTGTAGGTTTAAATTCACCTAATTGTTGGGCGTTAAGTGATGTAAATAGTAAAAGAAAAGCTAAAAAAACTAAAAGTTTAAAATTTGTTTTCATAAGGTTGAAGTTTAAAATTGATTTACTCAAAATTCAACAAAAATGACCTACAAGAACATAGGGCATTTGCCTTATATTGTTTAGAATTCTAAAAATGGAAGTTGTTTTTTAAGGGATTGTATCTTCGTTTCCAATTTGTTCGAAAACTGCTGATGCGCTTCTGATGCAGCATTAAAAGGTTTGTGTTGCAATCCTTTTTGAATATTCTCTATCTCCACCATAAGTGATTGAGCTTCTTCAGAAATCCAAGCATATTTGAATTTTTCCCAAATATAGTCGATGGCTACTTGATTCGGATGTACCATATCCGCTGCATAGAAACGATAATCACGAAGTTCATCCATCATAAGTTCGTAGCTAGGGAACAAGAGCCCCCTAACCCCCAAAGGAGGGACTTCACTTAGACTCCGCTCAGCGACCGCATTCAGAAAAAGTGGGGAGTTTAAAACTTTATGTAAAGCTGTCATTAAATGTGCTTTACTTAATTGGTTATCTGTGAAACCGTCTTTGAGATGGCGGACTGGGGAAATAGTGAATATAAATTCAACTTTAGGGTTAATTGTTGTTATAAGTTGAATAGTATTCGTTAAACTTTGCTCGATATTTTCTATGGACAAAAGCTTTTTTGTAAATTCCTTTTGAGACACTTTATGACAATTGGCAACTGCTTTTTTAGATTTATTTTCTTCATAAACCCAAGTAGTTCCTAAAGTAATAATGAGATGCGATGCTTTTTTCAGTTGAAGTAAGGTGTACTCTAAACCTTCATTTAAATTTTGAAGTAATTGTTCTTTTGATTCTGATGATAGATCAGAGTGTGCATCAAAACAATGCCAACGCTCGTTTAAAAAGAAAATATCTTCTTCTAAATATTTTTGTTGTTGAACCGCTCTTGAAATTAAATTTTCTATCGCTAAAGGGTGAAACAAAATCCCAAACGGATTCTGAACCGATTGAAATTTAAAATAACTAAACTTTTCTCCCATATTTTCCACAAAACAAGAACCCAATAAAAGCAAATGACTTTTATAATCAATTGGATTCTGTGCTTTTGTGAGTGGTATTTGAGTTTGGAGTTTCAAGGATTTAAAATTTGTTTCGAGTTTCAGGTTTGAAGGGTTAGGTTACACACTTGTTCTTATGCCAGTTGCTTTTTTAGTTTATCAGGGTCTTGTCTTTTATCGAAAAAAGTGATAATTTCTATCTCTTTTTTTTCAAAATTTACTAGGTAAAAAAAAGTAGTTTGTTTAGTTAGTGTACATTTATAGATTCCACCAAATTCTATTGATTTTTGACAACTTTCTGGGTATAAAGAAATTTGTCGAATTTTTGCGGTTAATTTTGCTAAAAAGTCTTTTTTAACCTTGTAGCTCCACTCTTTTATTAAATATTCAGTAAGTTTTTTAAGCTTGTTTTCGGCCAGTTCTGAAAGAAAAACTTCCATCAAGAAATATTTTTAAGAACTTCTTTGTAAGAAGTCCGCTTACCCTTGTTCAACTGCTCGATTCCTTTTTTGATCTCGGCTTGTTCGGATTCGGAAAGTTCATTCCAAAAGTCCGATTTTTCATTATTAATAAAATCCATTACTTTCTTAATAAAATTATCATTTTCAATATTCAAAATAATTTTCACAAGTTCTATTTTCGATTTTTTGATATCCATTATAATGCCTTTTACTCAAATTTACTGAAATTTCACATTCCACAATAATTTTTGTGAATGAACAATATAACGTTTAGCTATGGTTATTGCGAGAATATAAAGTCAATAGCCTTTATATTTGCTTAAATCTTGATATAAATTCATCATAGTTATTAGATCTAATTATTGTTTTTTTATTTGTGAAACTATTCTTGTTTTCAAAATAATGGCAAGGTGTAAAATATAATTCTACAAAACAAACTCCCTCGCCTTCTCCAAAGCCTCTTGAATCCCATCAGCATTTTTACCACCAGCAGTTGCAAAGAAAGGCTGACCGCCACCGCCACCTTGAATGTATTTGCCTAATTCTTTTACGACAGTTACCGCATTTAGGTTTTTAGAAGCCACTAACTCTTTTGATATGTAGCAAGACAATAGCACTTTACCATCATTTTCGGCTGCTAATAATAAGAACAAATTAGTCTTATTTTGTCCCATTTCAAAGGATAAATCTTTGATACTTGGGGCATCTAAAGCTACTTTTTTAGCCAGAAAATCAATTCCATTAAAGCTTTGTATTTCCGTCAGCAAATCGCTTTTTAGGTTTTTAGCCTTATCTTTTTGTAAACTTTCAATCTCTTTTTTAAGTTTAGCATTTTCTTCTTGTAAACTAGTTATGGTTTTTACAGGGTTACTGGCATTGCTTAATAAAGCTTTAACTTCAGATAAAATTCTATTATTTTCAAAATAGAATTCTTTGGCTGAATCAGCGGTAATGGCTTCAATTCTGCGGATACCAGAAGCTACAGCGCCTTCCGATTTTATTTTAAAATGCCAAATGTCACCTGTATTTTTTACGTGGGTTCCGCCGCAAAGTTCTATAGATTTTCCAAAACGGATGGTACGCACTGCATCACCGTATTTTTCTCCGAATAAAGCCATAGCACCTTCGTCAATAGCTTGTTGCATGGGTACAGCTCTGTTTTCTTGTAAGGGTAAATTGCCCTCAATGCGCGCATTCACGAAATTTTCAACGTCGATTAATTGTTCAGCCGTGACCTTAGAAAAGTGCGAAAAATCAAAACGCAAATATTTTGAATGTACTGCTGAACCCTTTTGCTCTACGTGCGTTCCTAAAATTTCTCGTAAGGCCTGATGTAATAAATGTGTTGCGGTATGGTTCGCTTCCGTACTTTGACGTTGTTTTTCATCGACCACGGCTTTAAAGGTTTCTGTTACATTTTCAGGTAAATTTTCGCTAAAATGTATAATCTCGTTATTCTCTTTTTTTGTATCCGTAATATAAAAAACATTCCCATTGTTTGCTTCTAAATAGCCTTTATCACCTACTTGTCCGCCACCTTCAGGATAAAATGGTGTTAAATTGAATACCAATTGATACTGTTCTCCATCTTTTTTTGAGGTTACTTTGCGGTATTTTACCAATTTCACATTAGTTTGTAACAGATCATATCCCACAAATTCTTGCTCCGAATCTTTTGAAAGTACGGTCCAATCTTCTTTTGATATTTCAGAAGCAGAACGCGAACGATCTTTTTGCTCTTGCATTAATTCATTAAAACCATCGATATTGACTTCTAAACCGTTTTCTTGAGCAATTAATTCAGTTAAATCCAAGGGAAAACCGCAAGTGTCATATAAGTAAAAAGCCATGCCACCCGTAATTTTGTCTGTACCGCCCACTTTATGTATTATTTTCAATTCTTTATTAGTCAGCTTTATTAAATCAATTTGTTTTTGTAATTCTGCAATCCCATATCCAATAGTTTTCAAAAACGAATTTTCTTCTTCTTTAATCACATTTTCAATCAGTGTTTTTTGACTTTTTAGTTCTGGAAACGATTTACCCATAGTATCGCTCAAAGTTTTTACCAAACGATACATAAAAGGCTCTTTGGTGTCTAAAAACGTAAATCCGTAGCGAATTGCGCGACGCAAAATTCTACGAATCACATAACCCGCTCCTGTGTTGCTAGGCAATTGACCGTCTGCAATAGAAAAAGATACGGCTCGAATGTGATCAGCAATAACACGAATAGCAATATTAGTTTCATCCGACTTACCGTATGTACTGTTTGTAATTGTTTCTATTTCTCTGATTATTGGCGTAAAAACATCGGTGTCGTAATTAGATTTTACGCCTTGCATCACCATACACAAACGCTCAAAACCCATACCTGTATCCACATGCTTTGCAGGTAGCGATTCTAACTGTCCGTTTGCCTTACGATTGTATTGCATGAACACTAAATTCCATATTTCTACCACTTGCGGATGGTCATTATTTACCAAAGAAGCTCCAGAAACTTTGGCTTTTTCTTCGTCAGAACGGATGTCCACATGAATTTCTGAACAAGGCCCACATGGTCCTTGATCGCCCATTTCCCAAAAATTATCTTTCTTATTTCCGAACAAAATTCTTGACTCAGGAATACTATTTTTCCAAAGCTGTAAGGCTTCGGTATCTTGCCCTAAATTGTCGCCATCGCTACTGCCTTCAAAAACGGTTACGTATAAACTGTTTTTATCAATCTTACAAACCTCTGTTAAAAACTCCCATGCCCATTCAATAGCTTCCTTTTTAAAATAATCACCAAAACTCCAGTTGCCCAGCATTTCGAACATGGTATGGTGATAGGTATCTTTACCCACTTCTTCTAAATCGTTATGCTTTCCGCTAACTCGCAAACATTTTTGGGTGTCGGCAATTCTAAGATATTTTGGTTCTGTATTGCCCAAAAAGAACTCTTTAAACTGGTTCATTCCTGAATTGGTAAATAATAGTGTTGGGTCATCTTTAATCACCATAGGCGCCGATGCCACAATTTTATGGTCTTTATCTTTGAAAAATTCTAAAAATTTTAATCGTATCTCTTGAGAGTTCATGGGTATTTTTTTAATTCTTTTAACGGTATTTTATCACAATTACCGTAACAATATGGGCTGTTTTTCGTCTAACTTTTACATCTAATCAAGATCAAAAACATAAGCTTTTGATAAAATTATCAGAATTTGCAAAACAATTTTTATATTTGTTTGTTAGCATATTATTAAAGTACAAAAATAGAATAAAATCCATTTATGTCTAAAGTAAAATATTTTTACGATCCAGATACGCTTTCTTATCGCAAAATAGAAGCTAAAAAGTCTAGAAAATACAGAAATATAAGTCTGTTTTTACTGGGTTCTTTTCTTTTTGGTTTATTGGGGTTAACAGTTTTATTAAACACCAATTTTATCAACACGCCTAAAGAACTGTCTTTGGAGCGTGAAGCTCGAAACTACGAACTACAATTTGATCTACTAAATAAAAAAATGGAGCAAGTGGAGTATGTTTTGGCCAATATTGAAGATAGAGATAATAATATTTATCGCCTATACTTTGAGGCCAATCCTATTCCTGATGAGCAAAGAAAAGCTGGGTTTGGTGGTGTTAACCGTTATAAATCTTTAGAAGGTTTTAATAATTCTGAAATGATTTCGGCAACGACCAAACGCATGGATATCATTCAAAAGCAAATGGTAGTGCAATCAAAATCACTAGACGAAATCACCAAATTAGCTGCAGAAAAAGAAAAGCTTTTAGCCGCGATACCTGCAATACAACCCATCAGTAATGAAGATGTTACCCGAATGGCCTCTGGTTACGGTTGGCGCTCGGATCCTTTTACAAAAGCTAGAAAAATGCATTTTGGTATGGATTTTACTGCCCCAAAAGGCACTCCTGTTTATGCTACGGGAGATGGCACTGTAACTAGAGCTGACAGTAATTCTGCGGGATATGGAAATCATATCCGAATAGATCATGGTTTTGGATATGTGAGCCTGTATGGACATTTGAGCAAATACAACGTTACTGCAGGCAGAAGGGTTAAAAGAGGCGATTTAATTGGCTTTGTAGGTAGTACAGGACGCTCCGAAGCGCCACACTTGCATTATGAGATTTTTAAAGACGATGAACGTATCAACCCCATTAATTTCTACTATGGAAGCTTAACGGCGGAAGAATTTGAGGATATGTTAAAAACTGCTTCTCAGGAAAACCAATCATTAGATTAATGCACATAGAACTTCCTGAAAAAAGATATTACGGTATCGGCGAACTTGCTAAAGCATTCGACGTAAATACATCATTAATTAGATTCTGGGAAAAAGAATTTGACGTGTTGCAACCAAAAAAAAACGCTAAAGGTAATCGTAAATTTACACCTGATGATGTAAAAAATCTACAATTGATTTTTCATTTGGTAAAAGAAAGAGGTTTTACTTTAGAAGGAGCTAAAACCCATTTAAAAGAAAATAAAAATCAAACACTCTCTAATTTTGAAATTATTCAGAAACTACAAAGTGTAAGAGCAGAACTTATTAAAATAAAAAATCAATTATAAATCTGACCAAAAATAAATAATCATGGCAAAAGGCTTAATAGGAATCATTGTTGTTATTGTTCTTGCAGTAATTTTAGGAATGTGGTACGTAAATACCAATAATGTATTGGTTGAAATGAAAGGCCAGGCCACCAAGCAATGGGCGAACGTAGAAAGCTCTTATCAAAGACGAAGCGATTTGATAGGCAACTTAGTAAAAACGGTACAAGGTGCTGCTGATTTTGAAAGAGGTACGCTTACCGATGTTATTGAGGCACGGGCTAAAGCCACATCAACCACTATTGATGCTAATAATTTAACACCAGAAAAAATGGCTGCTTTTCAGGAAGCACAAACTGGTTTAACAGGTGCTTTAAGTAAATTAATGGTCGTTGTAGAGCGCTATCCAGAACTAAAGGCCAATCAAAACTTTTTAGATTTACAATCGCAGTTAGAGGGTACTGAAAATAGGATTAATGTAGAACGAAATAGGTTTAACGATTTAGCGGGAGAATACAATATTAAAATAGCAAAAATACCTACTAATTTCATTGCAGGCATCGCTAATTTTGATGCTATGTCCTTATTTTCTTCCAATGCTGGCGTTGAAAATGCCCCTGATGTAGATTTTAATTTTGAATAGAAAATTGTATAAAATTATTATTTGAAAATAATTGGGCAAAACTTCCATTGAATACTTTTAGAACCAACTCTGAAAGGTAAATTTATTTTCTGCTTCACTAAAATGGATAAATAAACATTTTGAATTCTACTAAGTTCTTGCGCTGAGATTTCCCAAGTGAGCAGTATTTTAAGAATCTCTCGAAGTATAATATTAAAAAAAACGTTTTAAGTACATAAAATATGTCTAGAGTAGAAAAGTTTTTAACAGCCGAAGAAGAACAGGAAATTGTTCAAGCCATTATTGAAGCTGAAAAAAATACTTCAGGTGAAATAAGGGTACATATTGAAAAGCATAGTGATGTAGAACCTTATGCACGTGCTCAAGATTTATTCCATCTCCTTAAAATGGACAATACTAAAGATGAAAATGGAGTGCTTATTTATGTGGCTGTAAGCGACAAAAAATTTGTTATCTGTGGCGATAAAGGTATTCATAAAGTAGTGCCTAAAGATTTTTGGGCAACTACAAAAGATGCCATTCAGACTCATTTTAAAAAGGGCGCATTTAAAACTGGAATTGTCGAAGGGGTTTTAAAGGCAGGTCAAGAACTCGAAAAACATTTTCCATGGCAACATAACGATACAAATGAACTAAAAAATGAAGTTTCTAAGAGTTAGCCTTTTTTTTCTGTTTTTAAGTCTTTGCGCGCTTGGATTTGGTCAATTTGAAGTTCCAGCTAAGCCTAGCGAACAATTAGGGGTTTATGACTATATTGACATACTCACCCCTGCAGAAGAAAGCAATTTAGTTCAAAAACTAAAGCGCTATGCCGATAGCACTTCAACCCAAATTGTAGTTGCAATTATTAGCAGTACCAAAGGCGAAGATATTAATTACCTCGGGGCGCAATGGGGACAAAAGTGGGGTATTGGGCAAAGTGCTACCGATAACGGAATTTTGATGCTCCTAGCCAAAGACGATCGAAAAATTGCTATCAATACAGGTTATGGCGTAGAAGGTTCTTTAACAGATGCCATGAGCAAGCGCATTATTGAACAAATTATTATTCCAGAATTTAAAGCAGGGGATTATTACACTGGTTTAGATCGCGGCGCCGACGCTATTTTTGGCGTTTTAAATGGTGAATTTAAAGAAACTAGGACTTTTAAAAACCAAAATAGCTTCCCGTTTGAAGGCCTTTTTCCTTTTATTATTTTTATAGTAATGCTCATTATTTTTTCTAATATAAAACGAAAAAAAGGTGGCGGCAATGACAAAAACAAATCTGGAGGTTTTAGTATTTGGGATGCCATTATTCTAAGCAATATGGGTCGTGGTGGTCGCAGCTCTGGCGGCGGCGGCTTCGGGGGTGGCGGCGGATTTGGCGGTGGTTTTGGCGGTGGCGGTTTCGGCGGCGGCGGTGCTTCTGGAGGTTGGTAAAGGGGCCCCCTAACCCCCCAAAGGGGGAACTTATTTATTGTTTCTGGTTTGTGGGTTCAGGTTCAAAATTTTTAAAAACTTGAACTTGACTAGACCTGTGTTTATGGTTAAAGCTTAAATTTATACCAAGCATTAAAAAAACATATATTGAAAGCACATAAAGCCATTTTACTCGCACTACTATTCCTGATAATTTATTTTATTCCTTAACTTATTTTAGTTGGTCTTTTAAAATACACCCCTTTTTTGAAGAAAAACCAAGCGAACATTTTTATTTGGCTGTAATCATTGGGCCTTTACTCTCCTATTTGACAATATTTTATTTTTTTTGGAAACCAAAGCCAAATTTAAAAACTGTTTTATTTCACAAAGCATTTAACTTTAACTTTCTCCCTTATCTAATTCTAATAGTCCTTGGTTTGGGGTTTATTGCTCAACAATTGTTTGATTTTGAAAAAATTATAGCAGATTATGCTAATGGTATTGAACCAAATCCGTACAAATTTGCTGGCTTTGCTACCTACATGATTTACTATACTATTTCAAGTCTTTTAATTGCGCCGGTTTTTGAAGAATTGTTCTTTAGAAAGTTCTTGTTTGAAAACTTTTAGAACAACACAAACTTTGGCTAGCCATATTAATTTCAAGCTTATGCTTTGCCGCGATTCATTTTGAAACTCCAAAAAATATTATTACTTCGTTTATTTTTGGAATAATAGCTTGTTTAATTTATTTTAAGACCAAAAACTTATGGTATCCTATTATGATCCATTTTTTAAATAATTTATTTATATTGATTTATAATGTCTACGGCGAGTCTTTTTTTAACTAGGTGTATAGCCATAACTTTGGTTTTATGTATTGGGCTTTATTTGTATTTGGAATTTTAATCACTATACTAGGTACAAAAACAATAATGGCAAACGCTGATCTCGGTGATATATAGTTTTCAAAAATTTTGAAGGTTTTTTTCGATGGCAACCTAACCCTTTTAGCAAGCTCCTAAAAAAGTTCAAATTCAAATAAAGGTAAAAGTCCTTACACAAAAATAAATCTCGTACTTCCAATTTCGTATTTTAATTTTAAACTACTTAAGTAATACTTTGTATCTGGGAGAGCGGCAGTCGTTAGTCAACCAAGCATCAACCAACATCTATCAATCTAAAACTCTTTCTGTGGTACTTCGTAATCCCGTACTTTCGAATAGCTTCTCTATGTTCTTTAGTAGGGTAGCCTTTATTTTGTTCCCAGTTATACATTGGATATTCTAAATGCAAGGTATTCATTAATGCATCTCTATGGGTTTTCGCTAGAATAGATGCCGCTGCAATACGTAAATATTTACTGTCTCCTTTTATAATACACTCATGTGTAAAGTTTTTATAGGGTTTAAATTTATTGCCATCTACAATAATATAAGGAGTGGGAAATTTAATTTGATCAATAGCTTGGTGCATCGCTAAGATAGATGCGTTTAGGATATTAATGTCATCAATAACTTCGGGCGATACATGAGCCACGCCAAAAGCTAAAGCCGCATCTTCTAGAATTAACTTTAAAAATTCTCTTTTAGCCCTAGAAAGCATTTTAGAATCATTAATTAATATATTTTCAAACGCTTCAGGTAAAATAATTGCCGCCGCAGTTACGGGTCCAGCAAGGCAGCCTCGCCCAGCTTCGTCTGTGCCGATTTCAGTAGCATTAAAATAAGTTTTTGTCAGCATATCTCTAAGTATTATTTTTCATCAAATTAAAAAAGGTAAAATGTCTTCGATATTTAAAAATACCGAATAAAATAAATACTACAAGTTAATTATTAAACTTAGGTGAGTCTGTAAATAGGTTAAGTAAATTATTAAATACACTATAATTTCGTATTTAATTCAATAAAATTGTTTTATATGTTAATTTTTATTAAAGAATATAAATTTGACTCCATAGGTCTTAAACATTTCATAATTTTTAGCTAATTTTTAACAAATCGGCTAGGCGTGTTTACTATTTTTTGTTTTATTAACTTAATTTTATCATATTTGCCATAGACTAATTCAAAAATTATTTAAATGAAATCAAAATTAACATGGATTTTAACGCCATTATTGGCGTTATTTATGAGTTTTGCTCTTGCACAAGACAAAACTATTAGTGGTAATGTAACAGACCAATCTGGTTTGCCCTTGCCTGGAGTTTCAGTTTTAGTAGCAGGTACTACTACGGGAACTCAAACAGATTTTGACGGTAACTATACTGTAAGCGCTCGCGAAGGTCAGCGTTTAAGATTTAGTTATATCGGTCAGAAAACAGCCGAAAGGTTGATTGGAACTTCTAATACTATTAATGTTCAACTAGAAGAAGATGCGCAGGCACTAGAAGAAGTGGTTGTAGTTGCTTATGGGTCGCAATCAAAAAAGAAATCAATTACGAGTGTTTCAACAGTTACTTCAGAGGCTTTAGAAAATTTAGTAGTAACAGATCCACAATCAATGCTACAAGGTCAAGCTGCTGGTGTTCAGGTGGTGGCAACATCAGGGGTTCTTGGTGCTGCTCCAGAAGTTAGAATACGAGGTAACAGTTCTATTGGTTCTGATTCTAGACCACTTTTCGTTATTGACGGTGTGCCTCTTGGTGATGATTTTTTAACAGGTGGACAAGGTGGTGGTCAAGGATTAAACCCTTTGGCAAGTATTAACCCTAATGATATTGCGAGCATGACGGTTTTAAAATCGGCATCAGCTACAGCTTTGTACGGTTCTCGAGGCGCCAACGGAGTTGTATTAATTACTACTAAAAGCGGTACAAAAGATGGCAAGGTGACTGTTACGTTAGATGTAAACACTTCTTTTTCTAGAGTAACCGATACTTTTGATTTGTTAAATACAGAAGAATATATCGAAGTAAGAAGACGTAATGGAGTAAATGTTACTAGTTTAGGAGCGGATCTTGACTTTATCGATATTGTTTTTAGAGAGGCAGTTTCTACAACCTATAATTTAGGTATTACTGGTGGAAATCAACAAACTAATTACTTTATGGGGATGACCTATGACGATCAACAAGGAGTTTTAGTAGGTAATAATTTAGAAAGAACTTCTTTTAGAAGTAATATTTCAACCAAGGCAAATGATTGGTTGACAGTAGGTTTAAATTTTAATGGATCTCTACAAAAGTTTGATAGAACACCAATAGAAAATGCTTTTGCAGCCCCTTACACTATTGCGGGTTTACAAAGACCAGACGTTCCTATCAGAGATGCAAATGGCAACTTTACGACAGGTGGTAATGTTGGAGGAGGAAACGTTGTGGCTCAGGAGCTTTTAAATTTAAATTTATCTAGCCAAACTAGGATTCTTGGTAATTTTTTCGCTGAGATTGATCTTTCGTCTCTCGTAAATGGTTTAAAATTTAAATCTGATATTGGTTTTGATAGGGTTTCGGTAGAAGCTCAAGAACGTGAGGTGGAAATTTTAACACCTGGTGGTTCAGCTTTTAATAGCATTAATCAGCAAAACAGACTAATTGCAACGCAGACCTTATCATACGAAAAAACCTTTGCAGATAAGCATAACTTTAATTTCATAGGAGGTTTTGCTTATGAGCAAAATGATCGCCGTGGTATAGCTGTAGAGGGGACTGGTTTTTTGTCTGATAATTTACTAAACGTGACTTCTGCTTCATTGTTTCCAACCACAACCTCAGATGGTACTACTTCACGATTAGTTTCTCAATTTGCGAGAGGTGTTTACGATTTTGATAATGGTAAATATATTTTTGAAGGTTCTGTTCGTAGAGATGGATCTTCTAGATTTGGCGGAAACAACCAATACGGCACCTTCTGGTCAGCAGCTGTTGGGTGGAACGTTTCTGATGAAAATTTCTTGAAAAATGCGACTTGGATACAAGATTTAAAAATTAATGCGAGTACTGGTACTTCAGGAAATGATAGAATCGGAAACTTTGCTTCTTTAGGGACTTTCTTTGTGTCTCCATATAATGGTAACTCAGGTTTACGACCTACAACTTTACCAAATCCAGATTTACGTTGGGAGCGTACAACAGGCATCGATTTTGGTATTTCGGCAGGTTTCTTTAAAAGAAGATTAAATATTGGCGTGGAATATTATGAAAGAGTAACTGACGATTTAATTCTAAATGTACCTCTAGATCCAACTTTCAATAACGGTTTAAATGGAAGAAACGAAAATATAGGTGAAGTAACGAATAGTGGTTTTGATGTGAATGTAAGTTCCGTTAACATCAACTCCGATAAATTTAAATGGACAACAAATTTGAATCTCGGTTTTGTTAAAAACGAAGTAACTAGATTGCCTGAAACTGCTAATATTGATGAGGCAGGTAGAAGATTCGTGGCTTTAGGAGGGTTTTCTGGTCAGCGTGCTATCGAAGGAGAGTCTATTAACTCTTTCTATTTAATACGTGCTTTGGGTGTAAATGCGCAAACGGGTAATTTTGAATGGTTAGATGCCGATGGCAATGCTACAACAACCCCAGTGCAGGCAGACAGAGTTATTGCCGGACAAGCAAACCCCGATTTAGTAGGTGGTTTAACCAATACTTTTACATTTGGTAATTTTAGTTTAAGTACCTTATTTAATTTCTCATTGGGTAATGATGTTTTCTTGAATTCCAGAGGTTTTGTTGAAAATGTAAGGTCGGCGTTTAATAAAACGACTAGAACTTTAAATCAGTGGCAGAATCCTGGGGATATAGCTATTATACCTTCAGCAAGTAGTCCTACTATCGCAAGGTATGACCAAAATTCAACTGCGCGTTTGGAAGATGGTAGTTTCCTTAGATTAAAAAACGTTAACCTTTCTTATAATCTACCACAAAAATATTTTGAGGGGGCTTTCGTAAATTCAGTAAGACTTTACGGCACAGCTACAAATTTACTTACTATTAAAAGTGATGGTATGAGTGGATTTGATCCAGAAACATCTTCTGGTGGTGGTGATGGTGTTGGTGCTATTGGGGAAGAATTCTTTAACATACCTCAAAATACCACATTTACTTTGGGAGTTAATATATCCTTTTAATTTTTAAAAAGATGAATTTAATAATGAAAATAATTATGAAAAAAATAAATATATTTTTACTTTTAGTTTCAGCTGCATTGTTTTTTTCTTGCGAGGGCAAGTTAGATGTACTGCCTGAAGATAGTATTGTAAATGAGTTAGCTTTTGCTGATGAAAGTTTAGCGCTTGGTGTAGTTGAAGGATTGTATAGCTCTGCACAACAAGATGATGTTTTAAATGGCACCTGGCAATTGGCGGGGGAGTGGATGGCAGATAATGTTGATTTTGCTGGAACATTTCCAACCTTTAACGAGGTTAGGCAATATGCTATAATTCCAACAAATGTTTCAATATTTAACATGTGGGATGATAATTATGAAACTATTGGCTCTGCAAACCTAATTATTGATAATATTCCAAGTGTTCCTGGGTCAACTTTCACTGCGGCCGAAAGAGCACAAGCCATAGCGGAAGCTCGCTTTATGAGATCTTTGGTGTATTTAAATATGTCAGGGTGGTTTGGGCAGCCACTACAGGTAGGTGCTGGAAGAGCAAATTTATCAGTTCCGTTGGTAACTTCATCGGAACCTGGTCTGGAACTTCCTAGAGCAACCCTTGGGGAAGTGCATGATTTTATTGAAGCTGATTTACTTTTGGCAATACCCGATTTAGCTTCAGGCACAAGAGTTAAGGCAACTCCAAGTGCTGCACGTGCTTTGTTGGCCAGGTTATATTTAATTCAAGGTCGTTTTGCGGAAGCTGCGGTTGCAGCAAATCAAGTTATTGGCGACTCTTTTTATGCTTTAAGTACCAATTACGCATTCTATAACCAAAGAGGTTCTACCGAGCATATTTTTACCTTAGCCAATAACGCTGATGATGGTCAAGACTCTTTTGAGGGCTTTTCAGGTTTAAGTAATCCAGTTCCTAATGGTAGGGGAGATACTCCATTTACAAATAATCTTATAGCTGCTTATCAAGAGGAGCCAGGGGATTTGCGTTTCACTGCATTACAACAAAGTGGTAATGATGCAAATGCTTTAATACGCATCTTCACCAATAAGTTTCCTAATTTTCAAAACCGTGATGATGATGCTCCTGTTATACGCATCACAGAAATGTACCTTACTAGAGCAGAAGGTAATTTTAGAGCAAACACTTCGGTGGGTGCAACACCTGTTGCCGATATCAATAGGTTAAGACTAAGAGCTGGTTTAGTACCACCTTTAGGCTCAGTTACCTTAGATCAAATACTAAATGAAAGAAGAAAAGAACTAGCTTTCGAAGGGTTCAGAAGAATGGATTTAATGAGAAATGGCCAGAATTTAAGAAGAGCAGGTATGCCAGATGTAGCTCTTTCTGTACCAGGTGCAAACTTCACTATTTTTCCAATTCCTCAAGCAGTTAGAGATTTATCGCCTTTCTTAGATCAAAATCCTGGTTATTAATTTTTAATATTATCTTATTTTTAAAAACCTCGCTCATGGCGGGGTTTTTTTTATTCAAACTTTCACATGTTGTTAAGCTCAAAAAAAATTACCTTTGCTTTGTAAGTATTATTTAATGAGGTATATATTTTTAATCATTGTTTTTATAAATAGTAATTTATTTTTTGGTCAGGAGAATGATTCAATAAGTATTACCAATACAGCCAATTCTTCAAACTATAAGAGTGCAAACTTTAGTTCAAGTCAGGAGAATTTAGAGGCTAAGGAAAATGAAAAAATATCTATTAATAGCTACAAAATCATTTCATTTAAAAGAGATACCACCTATGTGGATACCACGCTAAACATTCAAAAAGATTATAAATTTAATTACCTGAGAAAAGATGATTTTGAGTTGCTCCCGTTTGCCAATATGGGTCAACCCTATAATAGTCTAGGGCAGAATTTTGAATCCACTTTTTTTTATCCCAAAATTGGCGCTACTGCCAGGCATTTCAACTATTTTGAAATAGAAGACATTAGGTATTATAATGTGCCAACTCCAATGACTGAGGCCATGTTTAAGACGACTATGGAAGAAGGTCAACTTTTAGATATTATGTTGACCTTTAATTTATCACAAAGACTTAATTATTCCATTGCCTATAAAGGTTTTAGATCCTTGGGAAAGTATAGAGCAAGCCAGGCAGAGTCAGGTAATTTTGTAACCACTTTAAATTACCAAACCTTAAATAACAGGTATCAGTTAAGAACGCATATTGCCGCTCAAGACTTGGTAAATCAGGAAAATGGAGGTTTATTAAACAAAGAAGAACAATTTGAATCTGCAGATCCTGAGTTTGGAGATCGCTCAAGATTAGATGTTAATTTTACAGATGCGAATAGTAAAATTTTAGGAAAACGGTACTTTTTTGAGCATAGTTATAAACTCTTGCGTAAACAAAAAGACTCAAGCGCTTTAGAAAAAACATCTTTAGCCATTGGCCATCTTTTCAATTATGAAACTAAATTTTATCAATTTAGTCAAGCCGCCAGAAATAATTTTTTTGGTGATGCTTTTGTTCCTGCAGGTATAGAAGATAGAGCACATCTAAAAACATTTTATAACCAATTTAATGCTGAGTTTTATAATGCTACTTTGGGTCGCCTAAAAGCTGCTATCGATATTTACAATTACAACTATTACTTTAATAGTTTATTAATTACAGAAACTGAACGCATACCTAATCAATTAAAAGGAGAAGAAATTGCTGTGGCAGCCAACTATGAAAAAAAGATTGGTGGCTTTAGTTTAAAAGGGAATATGGCTTACAATATTGTTGGTAGTTTAACAGGAAGCTTGTTTAATGCGGCTGCCGGTTATACCTTAAATGATAAAATTGATGTAAGCGCGTCCATTTTTTCATCAACCCAAATGCCCGATTTTAATTTTCTTCTATTCCAAAGTGAGTATGCTAATTATAATTGGAACAACTATAGCACTTTTGAAAAAGTGAAGACCAATAGCCTTCAGTTTAACGTAAATTCCACATTTTTTGGTAATGCGTCCGCTAAGTTTACACGACTAGATAACCTTGCTTACTTTGCTGTAGATCCAACACAAGAAATTATACAAGGTGAGAATGAAAATCAATTTATCAAACCTTATCAAGAAACAAATAGTATTAACTACTTAAAAGTCAAATATCAGAAAGAATTTAAATACAAATCTTTCGCATTAGAAAACACCTTAATGTATCAAGCAGTTTCGCAGTCTAATAACATTTTAAATCTGCCTCAATTTACCACCAGAAATACTTTATATTTTTCTAAAGAGGTCTTTAAAAAAGCGATGTTTTTACAAACAGGAGTAACATTCAAATATTTTACATCTTATAATATGAATGCTTATAATCCTTTACTTGGGGAGTTTTATATTCAAAATGATCAACAATTAGGAGGTTTTCCTATGTTGGACTTCTTTATTAATGCTAAGGTGCAGCAAACCCGTATTTATTTAAAAGCTGAGCATCTTAACTCCTCATTTTCAGCACCTAGTTATTATTCAGCCCCAGAGTATCCTTATCGCGATTTTATAGTCCGTTTTGGATTAGTTTGGAATTTCTTTTCGTAATTAATAACCTTTTTGGTGTAATTCTATTTTATTTTCAGATGTATTTATAGTCTGATAAGTGTAAATTTCCTGTAAAATAAAAAATTTTCAATTTTTTTTCATTGTGTAATCCTTTGTTTTTTAGGCTTTTGATAATGGTTTAGGATTTTTTTTAAAAAAGAACAAAAAAAAGGTTTGTGGGATTAAAAAGAGGGTGTATATTTGCACCCGCTTAGGGAAAGAGAGGATGTAAAAGAGTTGAGCGGTTGGGGTTTTTATTAGCTTCCAAAAATTAAAAAAATGTACCCTGAGCGAAGTCGAAGGGAAGTTCATTGACATATTATAAGACAGCATTCAATCATTTGAAACGGTGATTGGATATAGAATTGAATTAACAAGAATAGCTTAAAGAATATTAAGGGCTAGTTTCGGACGATTTATTTGTTTTTTGGATGTGGAATAATATTTACAATACAACGATGAAGAGTTTGATCCTGGCTCAGGATGAACGCTAGCGGCAGGCCTAACACATGCAAGTCGAGGGGTAGCGGGGTGCTTGCACCGCCGACGACCGGCGCACGGGTG
>JBGSQM010000032.1:0-11699 GCA_041738035.1 Cellulophaga sp. | reverse complement strand
GCAATTTTTAGAGAATTAACTGAGTTTGTGGCTAATTTGTTTAGGGTTATTGCTAAATCTGTAATTTTGGCGGTTCCCATTGTACCATCTTGAATGTTACTGGCATTCAGGAGACCTACTTCAAAATTATAATTGGTATCTGTAGTCTGGGTGATGTTTATAGTTTCAAAATTCCCAGGGTTTTCTATAGCTTCACTTGAAAAGGTTAAATTAGCACCAAAAGCCTCACAAATATTAATCCATGCTGCTCCATCATAATAATGCAAACATTGTTCATCCGTATTATAGACCATGGCGCCTTCTAACGGAGTTATTGCCGACATTTGCACGCCGTTCATTCTAGGAATCACAAAAGCTTTGTCGCTGCTTTCTAATTCTAAAATGGAAGCCGCATTGATGTTTTGTGGATTGGTACCAATTTTAACTTGAGCCTGTAAGGGTGTGTAACTTGCACTTACAAAACTTATAATTAGCAGTAATCTTAAATAAAGTGTTCTCATGGGGTAGGGGTTATTAAGATATTTTCCATAATAGCGAGTAAAACTACAACGAAACTTTTATTTCTCCTTTTTTATAAGATGAAATGCACATGCCTTAGGTCAAGGGATGCAATTTATCGTTGAAATAAAAAAATTAAATACTATAAAATCAGCCTAACTCGTTGAAATGTAAGTTTTTTCCATCGAAGGGAATTTGATTCGGCAAAAATATTTTAGCTTTAAATGGTCCTTTTAATTCCATTTTTTCGCCTTCAACGCATATAAAACTACCTTCCCGCAAACCCACCACCGGAACAGTATTAAAGCAGTGAAATTCTTTGATTCTAGTCTCTCTAGTTTCGCCATTATGTTGACTATTAGGGTTGGGATCTAAATAGTGTGCATTGATGTTAAAATTAACCAATCCTAAGGTATCAAAACTTGGCGGATATACTATAGGCATGTCATTCGAGGTTTTCATATTTACCCCTGCAAGGTTGCTCCCAGCACTGGTGCCTAAGTAAGGAGTACCTGCTTCAGTTTTTTGTTTTAAAACTGTCATAAGCTCCATCTGGTATAATTGTTGCACTAATAAAAAGGTGTTTCCTCCGCCTGTGAAAATGGCTTCGGCTGTTTCAATCCCTTTTTTAGGGCTTTCAAAGCTGTGTAGGCCAAAGACTTTTTTGTCGATAACCTTAAAAGCATTTGCTACAATTTGGGTGTAACAATCGTGCGAAATTCCGCCTGGTCTGGCAAACGGAATAAAGGTAATGGTGTTTATATCTTTAAAAAATACCTCTAGTTCGGGCAACAAATAGGCCAAATACTTTTCGCCAAATAAAGTAGAAGTGCTTGCAAGAAGTAATTTTTTCAAAGTCAAAAGTTTTAATTTAAGTTCTTGATTTTTTTGTTTTGAACCAGATACCAAAGCTTCAGCAGCAAGTAAAAAAGAAACCTAAGATAACTCGATTTATTACATATTAACAAAAGTTTAATGCAGATTTTCTTTTTTTTGAGGTTAACTTGCATTTACTTTATAGAAAACTAAATTAACAAACATCATCTATTACCTTTTACACCACCAATTCAATTATGAAAAAGCAACTACTGTTATTACTTTTTATCTTTTTTATTACCCTTGGTTACAGTCAAGACAACGACCGCACGCTCTTGCGGGGTAAGGTTATGTACCGTAACAGCAATGTGCAAAATGAGAATGTAATCAATGTAAATACAGAAATGGGCGTCATCACCAACGAAAATGGCGAGTTTGCTATCAACGTAAAAGAAGGCGATGAATTGGTATTTACGGCATTAAATTATCAAATAAAAAGAGTTATAATTACTACTGAAATTCTTGAAAACAATAGGCTTGTTGTTGAGGTTACAGAAAAAGTAACCGAGCTAGATGAGATTGTGATAAGCCCTGAAAATGAGGCAGCTTTTATCAAATTAAAGAATGAGGAGTTTAAGGAGTTCGAATATGGTATTGATGAAACAACGAAGGTTCAAAATGTAGCACTTTCTAACCTAGATCGCGGAATGACCAACGGGATTAATTTTATAAATATTTTTAAGGCGATTAGAAAAGGCCTGCAAGGCGATGATGGCGAAACTGGGGTGGTGACTAAACTAAAACTTAGCGAGGTTTTGCGACAAGTTTATGATGATGAATTTTTCGTTAAAGATTTACAATTACCGCAAGATAAAATCATGGAATTCTTATATTACTGTGATGATCACATGTCTGAACAAGCGCTACTTAAAAAAACCAATGAATTTCAATTGATTGATTTTCTAGTGAACGAAAGTAGAGATTTCAGAAAAACATTGGATGAAAAATAATAGAACTAAACTTTTAATGCTTGTATTTTTTTTTGGCTATTCGACTTTAACTTTTAGCCAAGATTTTTTTGAGCATAACATAAAAGGTAAGGTTTCTAGTGCGGATGGTGATGAAGCAGCAACCCATGTTTTAAATATTTCCACTAAAAAAGCGGCTATTACAGATATTGATGGGTATTTTGAAATTAAAGTACGTTTGTATGATACCCTCGTTTTTTCGGCAGTACAATACAAAAAAAAACAAATTATAGTAAGTGCTGATATCTTGGCAAGTAAGCTAATCTATGTTAATTTAGAGGCCTCATTGACCGAATTAAATGAAGTTACAGTAAGGCTCTATAATTTATCTGGCGAACTATCCAGAGACATGAATAGCATGGAAGTCGGCGAGGTTGTAACTGCTTTTTCTTTGGGTCTGCCCAACTCCAATGTTAAAAAAATGACTCAGGCAAACCGTACTTTATATTCTGCACAAAGCGGAGGTTCCCCAATAGCATTTCTTAATATGATCACTGGCGAAACAAAAAGGTTAAAAGCTATTGCAGAAAGGCAGCGCCAATATCTCCGCACAGAAAATATACGTAGAACCTACCACGATACACTTTACGTAAAACAACTAAAAATCCCTCTAGAAAAGATTGATGATTTTATGTATTTCTGTGAAATAGACGCTACATTCTCGGCCGTTGATGCCGACGATACCCTCCGATTATGGGAAATAATGCTAGCAAAAAGTGCCATTTACAGAGAAAATAATGAGTTAGAAGCCCCATAAAAAGTATGAAAAATATAGTGTCATATAGCTTATTGCTGTACTTTTTATGTACAGTTTTTACAGTAAAGGCACAAGACAGTCGTATGCCACTTAACGGTAATATTAAAGCGATTACAAATGAAATTCAAGATGTAAACGTTCAAAATATAACGAGCGGGAAAGGGACTATTTCTGACGGCTATGGGTTTTTCTCGATAGTAGTGGCACTTAATGATACTTTAATTTTTTCGGCAATACAATTCAAAAAGAAAATCATCATTGTAGATGCTTCCATTTTACAAAGTAAAAATATTGTAGTTCCCATGGAAGAAGCTGATAACCAATTGAACGAAGTGATTGTTATGCCATATAATTTAACAGGCGATTTAACCAAAGATTTAAAAACAGAAAAAGTAGTGGTAGCAGCAACTTTGGGTTTGCCTAATGCCTATGTAGTGAAAATGACACAAAATCAGCGTTTACTAGCGGAAGCAGATGGTGGTGGGTGGATTGGCCCGGTAAACGGAGGTTTAGGTGGTGTTGGAGGAACAGTAAATCTCCATAAAATTTTAAATAGGGTTACAGGACGCACAAAAATGCTCAAAGAACGCGTAGCTCGCGATGAAAAAAATGTTTTGATAGAAAAAATATTTGATATCTTCCCTGATAGTATTATCGTTGAAAAATTAAAAATCCCAGAGTTAAGGGTAAACGAATTTATCTATTTTTGCGAAGCAGACCCAAATTTCACTTCCATAGTTACTACGAATGATGCCTTAAAAATTTGGGATTTTTTAGCCTTTAAAAGTGTTGTTTTCAGAAAAGAAAATGAGTTGGAATAAGGTTTGTTTTTGGCTAAAATAAAAAGCCAATTAGTAGCTAAATGTAAGTCTGAGCATGTCGAAGACCATGTATAAAAGTATTTTGACAGAGTGGATCTGATATTTATTTAAAATCTATCGGCCTAACAGTGTTAAGAGAATGTGTTAAGATTATCTTTGGTACATGATTTGCTAATTTTAAATCATACAAAACAAAAATGAACATCAAAAAAAGTTTTTTAATTTTATTACTTCCGCTTCTGGCCTTTACAGCCGCACATAAGTTTTATGTCAGCGTAACCAATGTGGGCTATTCCGAAAAAGATGATGCCATACAGATTACCACTCGAATTTTTATAGATGACTTGGAAAAGGCGCTGCATGAACGTTACGAAATAAACCCGAAAATGGCGACCAAAGATGAGTTATCATCCATAGATACCTACATTGAAAAATACCTGAAATCTAAATTTCTGGTCTATTTAAATGATGAGCAAAAGGCGATTACTTTTATCGGCAAAAAATATGATAATGATATTATTGTTTGCTATTTAGAGGTTCCTAATGCGAATTTTAAAGGCTTAAAAAATATAGCCATCACCAACGAAGTGTTAACTGATATTTTTGAAGATCAGCAAAACGTGGTTCATTTTAAACTCAATAATCAAAAGAAAAGTTTTGTCTTAAGCCAAGGAAATAATAAAGGAATGTTAAACTTACAGTAAAAAGTTAACATATTCTTAAAAAAGTTTTAATTTTCAAGCGATAAATAAATTTAACTAAATGTATAAAATCAAGTATTACGTTACGGCACTTTTTTTTGTTTTTGCAACTATTCTTAGTGCACAAGAACAAGAAGTTAAAGAAAAGGCAGAACCACATGGCAATGTCAACAAGTTTAAACAAATGTATGAAGAGTTTGCGACTCCAAATACCTACAGGTCTGCCTCTGGTGCTCCTGGTCCAGATTATTATCAGCAGCAAGCAGATTATAAAATAGACGTGACTTTAGATGATAAAAACGCTAAATTATTCGGTGAGGAAACAATTACTTACACCAATAATTCTCCCGACGATCTAGATTATTTATGGGTGCAATTAGACCAGAATGTGAGGGTAAAAAACACCAAATCTAACCTTAGAAATGGTTCGAGCGCTCCTATGGCTGCAACGATGGAAAATTTTGCAGGTACTTTTGTAAAAGAGTCTTTTGATGGTGGCTTTAATATTGAGTTCGTAAAAGACGCACTCGGAAAGGCATTGCCTTTCACCATCAATCAAACGATGATGCGCATTGATTTGCCACAAACCTTAAAAAGTAAAACGCAAGTTTCTTTCTCTGTAAAATGGAATTATAACATTCCAGACCATACGGTAGATAGAGCAAGATCTGGTTATGAATATTTTCCAGAAGATGGCAACCGCGCCTACGTAATTGCACAGTTTTTCCCTAGAATGGCGGTTTATAATGATGTAGAAGGATGGCAAAACCATCAATTTTGGGGTAGTGGCGAGTTTGCTTTGCCTTTCGGAAATTACGAAGTAAATATTACCGTTCCTGCCGATCATATTTTAGATGCTACAGGAGAACTTCAAAATATGAAAGACGTTTTTTCTAAAGATATGATAAAGCGCTACGAAGCGGCCAAAAAATCTTATGATAAACCCGTTGTGATTGTTACACAAGCAGAAGTTGAGGCAGCAGAAAAAGGCTTTTCAGACAAAACAAAAACATGGAAATTTAAAGCTGAAAATGTTCGTGATTACGCTTTTGCCACCTCAAGAAAATTTATTTGGGATATGCAAGCCGTGAAAATAGGGAACAAAGATGTAATGGCCATATCCATGTATCCAAAAGAAGGTAATCCATTATGGGAAGAATATTCTACCAAAGCCGTTGCACTTACTTTACAATCTTATTCAAAGCACACTTTTGATTATCCTTATCCAAAAGCGATATCCGTACATGCTAAAAATCAAGGTATGGAATACCCAATGATTTGTTGGAATTATGGGCGACCAGAAAAAGATGGCACTTATTCTGACCGTGTAAAATACGGAATGATTAGTGTAATTATACATGAGGTAGGGCATAACTTTTTTCCGATGATTGTAAATTCTGATGAACGCCAATGGGGTTGGATGGATGAAGGATTAGATACCTTTATGCAATACATTGCGGAACAAGATTTCGGAAAAACTTTTCCAGAAGCGATTGTACCAAATGAAAAATATCCATCAACTCGAGGGGAACCTTCAAAGATTGTTAGATATATGAGCGGCGATCAAAATTATATTGCGCCCATCATGTCTAATCCAGAAAATGTATATCAGCTTGGGAATAATGCGTACGGGAAACCAGCTACGGCACTAAATATACTGCGTGAAACCGTTATGGGAAGAGAATTATTCGACCACGCTTTTAAAACTTACGCCAACCGTTGGAAATTTAAACACCCAACCCCAGAAGATTTTTTCCGTACTATGGAAGATGCCTCTGCGGTAGATTTAGACTGGTTTTGGCGAGGTTGGTTCTATACCACAAATGTGGTAGATATAGGTCTAGGTGATGTTAAAAAATATATTGTTACCACTAAGCCCACAGCGAAAATGAAAGAAATGATGACGGCAAGAAATCAAAACATTAATGATTTGCCTCCCTTAGTTTATTTAGCGCAAGAGGGCACTGAAGATTATGACCTCACATTAAAAGGTAAATTACCATCAGAAATATCAACACCATTAAAAGAATTTATGATGGATAATATGACCGCAACCGAAAGAGCAGCAGTAAAAGAACCAAAATTCTTTTATGAAGTTACCTTTACAAAACCAGGAGGTATTCCTATGCCTTTAATTGTAGAATATACCTATGCTGACGGAAGCAAAGAAAATATTACTTATCCTCCAGAAATTTGGAGAATGAATGATAAAGAAGTGAGTAGAATGCTAGCTTTACAAAAAGAGTTGGTGGGTATTGTCATTGATCCAAAAGCAGAAACTGCGGATATTGATACCAGCAACAATTCTTGGCCTAAAAAAGAGCAACAATCAGATTTTGATCAGTTTAAAAACACTAATAAGAATTAAAAATATTTTTTTATCAAAAGCCCTATTTTCAACATGTTTGAAAATAGGGCTTTTTTGTTTTTAATCTTAAATAAAATTCAAGATTTAAATTAGCAGTATATAAAGTCTGAACTCCTGTATTAAGAAGCGCAATGATCTTGTTTTTTTCTTGAATAATTATATTATGTTTTATGATTTTTTTTATTGCACTCACAAACTTCTCATTATATTTGTACCTATGGTTGCGAATATATTCTTATTTATAAGTGGCGGAGAAATATTCTTCATCATGTTTATCGTAGTTATGGTTTTTGGTGCGGATAAGATTCCTGACATCGCCAAGGGTTTAGGTAAGGGTATGCGTCAACTTAAAGATGCCACTGAAGATATTAAACAAGAAATTCAGAAAAGCGCAGAGAAACAAGGTATCAACACCGATTTTACTAAAGATATCAAAAATCAGATTGATAAAGTAAAAGAAAACGTTACAGATAATATCAACGAAGTAACAGGCTCTATCAAAAGAAAATAGATTGGTATGCTAGATAAATTGTTAACCTGGGATAGGGAAACTTTTATTTATTTAAATAATCTTGGCATTGAGAAATACGATCAGTTTTGGGGAATAATCACTACAATTTCAACTTGGACACCTCTATTCCTATTTTTCATTTTCCTGCTATTTTATAAAGAATCTACTAAAAACGCATTTTTAAAATTATTATGGGTTACGGCACTGCTTCTTTTGGTGCATACCTTAACCGCTATTACCAAAGATTGGATAGCTAGGTTAAGACCAAGTTCTGATACCACCTTGACTGAATTGATTAGAATTGTTCAAGCTTCAGGTGGCTATAGTTTTTTTTCAGGTCATGCCTCTTTTTCCTTTGCGCTAACCACCATTATCGTTTTATTTTTAAAGCACAAATTTAAATGGGTTTGGGTATTTTATCTTTGGCCATTGATTATTGTTTTTAGTCGCATTTATGTAGGGGTGCATTACCCGATAGATTTAATAATCGGTGCTTTGGTGGGAACTTTATGTGCCTATGTTTTTTATGGGATAAACAGTAAGTTTATAAAACCCTAGTTAGGGTAAGTCCATCTCTAATAGGTAACAAAACCGTTTCTACTCTTGAATCATTTTTCAGCTTCTGATTGTAATCTAGTAACAATTTGGTGACTTTGTCTTTTGGTTCTAAGGGCTCTACTACTTTTCCAGACCACAATACGTTATCAGAAAGTATAATGCTTCCAGACCTAGTTTTTTGTAAAACAGCTTCGAAATAAGCATCATAACAAGCTTTTTCAGCATCAATAAACACCAAATCAAATGCCAGATTCAAATTTGGAATAATTTTGAGTGCATCGCCGGTATGCTGTATTATTTGCGTTCCAAAGCCACTCTTATCAAAATACCTGCGTTGAATGCCATATAATTCTTCATTGACATCAATCGTATGCAAAACGCCACCTTTTATCAAACCCTCTGCCAAACATATTGCAGAATAGCCAGTATATGTGCCAATCTCTAATACAGTCTTAGGGGCTATAATTTTGGAGAGCAAACTAAGTACCCTGCCTTGAAAATGCCCCGTAATCATTCTGGGTTGTAACACTTTTAAGTGTGTTTCTTTGGTAAGTTCTATTAAAATTTCAGGTTCGTCTTGAGAATTATTAGCAATATAATCTTCAAGTAAGGGCGATAAGAAGTGCATGAATAGTATTTTTACAAAAATAAAGATTATCTAGTATCTAAGAAAAAGAATTTTAAATAAGATGAATATAGAAATAAGACCAGCAACACCAGAAGATTTAACCACTTTAAGAGAATTTGAACAAGGTTTAATTGATGCAGAACGACCTTTTGACCCAACTATAAGAAAACATCCAGTGCAATATTACGATTTAGAAAAGCTAATCGCCACCACTGATTGCAATATTTTAGTAGCCATACTTGACGATGAAATAGTGGCTTGCGGTATGGTTTTAATTGCTATAGGCCGACCTTATTTAAACCATTCGGACTATGCTAATATTCGTTTTTTATATACAAAACCGGAGCATAGAGGTAAAGGTATCAATGCCATGATTATTGATCAACTAGTAGCTTGGGCTCACGAACAAAACCTATTTGAAATTAGATTAACCGTGTATCAAGAAAATATTCCAGCGATAAAAGCCTATGAAAAAGTGGGATTTAAAAAACATATTATCGAAATGCGTTTGCCTTAGCATCAAATTGAGTTAACTACGTTAAATCGAATATGATGTTGTAATTTTGAATAAAAAATTGAAAATGGATTTCCAGAATACTTTAGCTTTCGCCAAACAATTAGATGAACAAGATGTACTTAGAAAGTACAGAGACGAATTTCATTTTCCCAAAGTAAACGGCAAAGATGTCATCTATTTTACAGGAAATTCCTTAGGCTTGCAACCCAAACGTACCCAAAAATTTATTGATGAAGTGATGAAAGATTGGGCAGAACTGGCAGTAGAAGGTCATTTTTATGCCGAAAAACCTTGGTGGGATTACCATGAGCGTTTAGCAGCTCCGTTAGCAAAAATTGTCGGCGCCAAAACACCCGAAATTACAGTTATGAATACCTTAACAGTAAACCTTCACTTGTTGATGGTTTCTTTTTATAGACCAACAAAAAAGCGTTATAAAATATTATGTGAGGAAAAAGCATTTCCATCGGACCAGTATATGTTACAAAGTCAAGTTAGGTTTCACGGTTTAGACCCAAATGAGGCTATTGTTGAGGTGAAAAAGCGCAATGGAGAAAACCATTGGCAGACAGAAGATATAATTGCTAAAATTGAAGAAATTGGCGACGAATTGGCTTTAGTTTTAATTGGCGGTGTTAACTATTATAACGGACAAGTGTTTGATATGAAGGCCATCACGGCAGCAGGTAAAAAAACTGGAGCTTTTGTGGGTTGGGATTTAGCACATGCCGCAGGGAATGTAGCATTAAAATTGCACGAATGGCAGGCAGATTTTGCATCGTGGTGTAGTTATAAATATATGAATAGTGGTCCAGGGCATGCTTCTGGTGTTTTCATTCACGAAAAACACTTAAATAATCCTGACATTCCACGTTTTGAAGGTTGGTGGGGAACCAAAAGAGAGACTCGTTTTTTAATGCAGCCAACTTTTGATCCTATGGAAAATGCCGATGCTTGGCAATTGAGTAATGCTCCAATTTTATCCGTGGCACCCTATTTGGCTTCCTTAACCATGTTCGAAGAAGTTGGGATGGAAGCACTGATTGCAAAACGCAATAAAATCGTCGCTTATTTGGAGTTTATTTTACATGAAATAGATGCTGAGGTCGATAGTTCTTTCGAAATTATCACTCCAAAAGACAGAGGTTGCCAATTGTCCGTTTTTTTACACGGACAAGGTAAGGCCTTATTCGACTATTTAATGAAAAACGGAGTCATCACGGACTGGCGTGAACCCAACGTAATCCGGTTGGCACCTGCACCATTCTATTCTTCTTATGAAGATATGTACCATTTTGGGCAGTTGTTGAAGTCTGGGATTTTGGAAAATAGTTGATTGTTTTTCGTTAACGGTTGATGGTTGTTTGTAAAATGAAAAATTTAATGATTAAAAAACGGCGAATGCTATTCAGGGTAGTTCAAAATGGACTTGAAAAAAATCCACCATTAAATTATTAAACCTATAACTCATAAACTTTTTTTTTGACTTTCGACATTAGACTTTAGACTCATAAAAATGAAATCACTCCGCCTACTACTTTCTAATCCCCGTTATTTTGGTCCTGCTTGGGTTTTTGCCAGTATTAATATTTTGTTTGGTACTTGGGCTATTTACATTCCTACAGTACAGTCCAAACTAATGATTGATAAATCGGAATTAGGGATTGCTATTTTTTTCTTATCCTTAGGAGTTTTTACTATTTTTCCAATAGCTTCAATGATTATCAATAAAATAGGCGTAGGGAAGGCCACTTGGTATGGTGTTATTTTGAGTTCGTTTGCAGCACTTTTGCCGATCATTGCGCCTAGTTATGTTACTTTAATGGCGGGTTTGTTTTTATTTGGAGCCTCTAACGGGTTTACAGATATTTCAATGAATACTTTAGTAACCGAAATCGAAAAAAAAGACCAACAGAAAATTATGTCTGCCACTCATGGTTTTTTTAGTTTAGGTGGTGTTTTAGCAGGTCTGGGTAGTTTTTTAATTGGGCCATTAAGCAATCCAGTACTTCATATGGCCATTGCAGTCGCCTTGGTTTTTATTGTTAATTTTATTTTTCACAAACATTTCATCCATATAAAAGCACCTTTAATTGATAAGGGTGGTTTTAGTTTAAAAGTATTTAAACCATTATTGCTTTTAGGCGTTATATCATTTGTTTCTATGGGTAGTGAAGGGGCTATTGTAGATTGGAGTGGTTTGTACTTAAAAGAAATTGCACTAGCTCCAGAAACATTGTGGGGTGCCGGTTTTCTTGGATTTCAAATAATGATGACTTTAGGACGATTTTTGGGCGATTCCGTAAGTGCTAAAATTGGCCCAGTACGTATTGTTGCTTATGGGGCTTGCTTGGCTGTCTTAGGCTATGTTTTGGTATTGACTGAGACCACTAATTTAGCCATTGCAGGCTTTGCATTAAGCGGATTAGGGTTTTCCGTAATGGTACCAGAAGTTTTCAGAATAGGTGGAAACGTAGCAGGTGTTGATTCCTCTCA
>JBGSQM010000008.1:0-29808 GCA_041738035.1 Cellulophaga sp. | reverse complement strand
GCATCAGCGGAATCTTTCAACGCAAAAATTAAGGCATTTAGAGCCCAATTTAGAGGCGTTAGAAACGTAGAATTCTTCCTCTTTAGACTAACTAATATTTTTGCCTAAATGTAAAATCCCACAACTTTATGACTTGATCCTTAAAAAATATAAAAAAAGTACGTTGAATGAATCGATTGTTGCATTTTAAGATTCTAAAAACTGAGCAAATCTTAGACTGGCTTGTCCTGCTCGTGATCTTTGAGCGCGGTCATTGAACGTATTCATTGAGCGTAGTCGAAATGAAATGAAGTCGTAGGGCCTAGATAGATAACATCATGTTCATTTTTTATCATCACCGTTTGCAAAAAAAATTTGTGCGTTTAGGTGTTTATATCAGTCTTTCGTTTTGTTTTGTTTACTTTTGTTAAGCAAACAAGTCGATAAATAACCACAAAAAAATTTCATTTTCAACTTTCCGTTTTAAACTTTCTTAACCTTATAACCTTATAACCTTTTAACCATTTCATTCAGCCTCAGCCTTACTTAATACTATATACTTGATGCTTTATACTTCAATGAACAATTTTCTCATCAGCACTTACCGCCACCTAGTGCATATTCTTAAATCTAAACTGTAATGCTTTTTCGTAAACTGCCTCGTATAGTGGGAGCACTTTTTTAATATCAAACCTTAGGGCATTTTGTAGGGCATTTTCTTTAAAGGTGTTGAGTATCGCATCATCTTGAAGAATTTTTATGGCATTTTCAGCCATTTCTGCCACATTGCCTACATCGCTCAAATACCCTGTAACGCCTTGTACATTAACCTCTGGAATACCACCGGCATTACTAGAAATTACTGGGGTTTTATTAATCATGGCTTCTAATGCCGCTAAACCAAAACTCTCCGTCTCGGAAGGCAATAAAAACAGGTCTGAAAAGCATAGAATTTTATCAATTTCATTGCTGTTGCCAAGAAACAACACTTTATCGGTGATGCCATATTCTTCACATAATAATTCCGCTTTTTCTTTTTCTGGTCCTTCCCCTACCATAATTAATTTTGAGGGAATTTGACTTTGTATTTTATAGAATATTTTTATCACATCGGGAATGCGTTTTACTTTTCTAAAATTACTAATATGAGTAACAATCTTCTCTTCATCACGCGCCATTAGTGAACGTTGACAATCGGTAAAACCGTTTCTATACTTTGAAACGTCGATAAAATTAGGGATTACTTCGATTGTATTTTCTATCTGAAATAATTCGAGGGTAGCGGCTTTTAAATTTTCAGAAACCGAAGTAACGATATCCGATTTATTCATGCTAAAGGTAACTGCAGGTTTGTAAAATGGATGCTTCCCTACTAGGGTAATGTCTGTACCGTGTAAAGTAGTTATCATAGGAATAAAAATACCTTCTTCTTGTAACATTTTCTTCGCCATATACCCGGCATACGCATGCGGAATAGCATAATGTACGTGCAAAACATCAATTCCGTATAATTTTACCGTATCTACAAGTTTGCTCGACAGCGCCAATTCGTAAGGCTGGTATTGAAACAAAGCGTACTCTGGCACATGTACTTCGTGGAAAAATATGTTGTTGTTGAGCAACTCTAAACGTACCGGCTGTTTGTAAGTTACAAAGTGTATTTCGTGACCTCTACTGGCAAGCGCAATTCCTAATTCGGTGGCAACTACCCCACTACCGCCAAAAGTTGGATAACAAACAATAGCAATTTTCATATTTTGGATTCTGGATTTTGGGTAAAAAGTTGATAATTGATGGTTTTTAGTTGTCGGTGATACAAGTGTCGAACAAACATGTATAAACTAACAAAAACCAACAATCAAATTTACCAATTATTTCTCAATAGCGTTGTAAATAGCTTTCTGAATTCTTGTTCTTAGGCCCGATTTGGCTAAAAGACCATTACTTGCGCTAGGATAGGTCCTGTTTGATAAAAAAACATAGACCAATTCTTCTTCGGGATCTGCCCAGGTATAAGTACCTGTAAAACCGCTATGACCGAAGCTTTGGGAAGACACACCTCCAAAGGTTGGCGCTCCTGTTTTTAGGTCAGCTTTATCAAAACCGACTCCTCGACGCACATTTTCTTTACAAAAATAACAGGTATTAAATTTTTTTACGGTTCTAGCACTCATAAACCTGTCTCCACCATACAAACCGCCTTGCAAATACATTTGCATCATTTTAGCAATGTCATTGGCATTACTAAATAATCCTGCATGCCCTCCAATACCTCCCTGCATGGCTGCACCCATATCGTGAACATATCCCTGCACTCTTTCATACCTGTAATACGTATCTTCCTCGGAAGGTACAATTCTATCTTTCGGGAATTTCTCGAGTGGATTATAGGTCATGGTAGTGGCGCCCAAAGGAGCATAAAATAAACGGTTGGCAACTTTATCTTGTTTTTCGCCGTACACATCTTCTATATATTTATGAAAAACATAATATCCAACATCACTATAACGGTAGCGGTTAGATTTTAAATCTTGCCGCCCAATCCTGTTGTAAATAGAGTCTTTGTATTCATCGATTAAATAAAGTTTGTCCGAAACTTTAATGGAGTAGCCCTCTAAAGGTTTATCGCGATAAAAGTCTCCCGAAGGTTTTCTTTTTTCGTTTAAAGTGCTTGTGTAAAAGGCAATCCATGAAGGTAAACGCCCATAATGTGATAAAGCTTTTAAAACGGTAACATCTTTTAATTCCGATTTCGCATAATCGGGAATTAACTCGCTAAAGGTTTGGTTTAAAGATAGTTTTCCTGTTTCTTCCATTTGCATTAAAATAGGAAGTGTTCCTAATATTTTAGTTAAAGAAGCCAAATCAAAAATATGTTCTGTGGTTACCTCAGTGTTGGCATCATAGGTAGGTTTTCCAAAGGCTTTGTTATAAATTACTTTTCCTTTTCTGGCCACCAACACCTGCGCTCCAGGAAACATTAAAGAATCTAAACCATTTTGCACTAAAGTATCTACCATCGCTAATTTCGTGGAACTCATACCTACACGTTCTGGAAAACTATAACCTAATCGTGCTAGCGCATCTAAAAAAAAACCTGAATTTACTGGTAAATTAGGATGTGAGCTTACGGGTAATTTCCCTTTTGCTGCTATCGCGCCAAAAATAACTTGCGCTGCTTTTTTTTGTGCTAAAATACTATTTTGATACGCCACTACTACGGCGTTAATATGGTCTAAAGAATCAATATCTAATAAAGCATAAGGTCTTGCAAATTCTACTAAAACCGTATTAGAGCTTCTAAGTTTTGCAATACTAGTTAATGTCGCCAACTCTTCCTTGGAGTATTTGTAGGATTTCCATGGGCTTTCGTTGCTTTTATGATGTCCGATAATCACAAAATTATAGGCGGAAATACTGCTGCTAAACGATGCGATATCTGACAACTCAATCTGAGTAACTTGGGTATATTTATTTAACTCCGTTAAAAAGGCATCATGCGTATCATCTCCTAATTTTATATAAGCGATTTTCTTGTTGTTTAGTTTTTTAATAGGTAAAACCGAAAAATCATTTTTAGCGACGGTGATGGCATTTTCAATAGCTTGCTCATAAATTAAATCGTTCTCCAAAGTATTTAAATCGCTGTATAAATTGTTAAGGTCTGTAGGCTTGTAATTATTTAAACCGACTTTATATTTGGCTTCTAGTATTTTTTTGACAGAGCTAGAAAGCCTTTTTTCAGTGATTTTGCCTTTTTTATAGGCTTTTAATAAAGCTGCTTTAGCCGTTACCACATCCTTGGGCATCAATAAAATGTCGTTACCAGCGATAAAGGCGGCAAGTTCAATATCTCCAGGATTTTTGGGAACTCCTACCCCACTCATATTTAAAGCATCCGTGAAAATTAATCCCTTAAAACCCATTTTCTCCTTTAATAAACCAGAGATGATTTGTTCGGATAAGGAAGAAGGAACTTTTTGCTGAAGTTCTAAGCTCGGAACACTCAAATGCGCTACCATAATGGAGCTTATGCCTGCTGCTATTAGTTTTTTAAAGGGGTAAAGTTCAATACTATCTAATCTTGCTCTTGAGAACGGAATTTGAGGTAAGGCTTTATGCGAATCTACCGAAGTATCGCCATGACCAGGAAAATGTTTTCCGTTTGATAAAACAAGTTCACTTTCCATCCCTTTCATAAAAGCAATACCGTTCTTCACTACATTATCCCTGTCTTCTCCAAAAGACCGATTGCCAATGATGGGGTTTTCGGGATTGGTATTGATGTCAATATCTGGTGCAAAATTGATGTTCACTCCTAGCCTTTTGGCATGTTTCCCTATTTGTTTCCCAACTTTTTCTACGATGCTGCTATCTTTTATTGCGCCCAAGGTCATATTCCAAGGAAAGGCATAAGTAGAATCTAAACGCATGGCCAAACCCCACTCGGCATCCATGGCGATAAATAAAGGTAATTTTGAGGCTTCTTGGTAGCTATTGCTCAGTTTTGCCTGTTGTACAGGTCCACCGTTCGAGAAAATAACACCTCCAAGATGATGATCTTTAATGAGATTTCTGATTTTATCCGTACTGGCCTTATTTTGATTGGAAGCTACACTGACCATAAAAAGCTGCCCTATTTTTTCATCAATAGACATCGCGGCATACGTAGCATCAACCCATTGTTTTTGTAAAATACTATCTTTTGTTATTAATGGATTATTTTGAGCATTGACCGCTGTAAACAAAAAAAATAACAGAATAATACTGGGATTTTTAAACATAAGATTTATTTGTAAATACCTACAACCAAAAATAATGCCTTTTATTACATTTCATCGATAATTACTTGTAAAATTAAGGTTTTTGAGGGTTTTGATTGTTTATAAATCACATAAACTGACCATGCCAACTTTCTTCAGCAGGTACTTCCCAATGATTTAAGTATTCTTCCTTGTTGTTCACCAAATTATTAAAAACTATGGTATTTTTTGAAACGGATTTATTTTTTGCCATCACCCTAAAATCTTTTAAGGTTTTGTAGGCCACAAATTCACCCTGCTTGTAGGATACATTCATTTTATCTAACAAATCTATGGTGTATTTTTTTTCTAAACCTTGAATAAATCTAACGGAAGCATCAATAGAACAGCCAGTTGCGCCTTGCATTGCTTGGTCTAAACCAAAAACAATAAACCTATTATAAGGCATTTCATATCCTGCATTTAGATCGCTGCCGTGGGCAGTCCAATCTTGTAAAAAGGCCTCAATTTCTTGTCGCACTTCTAGGAGTTCAGCTTCAGAAAAAGTTCTATTGGATTGGTATATCCAAACTCTTGATTCGTCGGGTAATGTATTAAAATCTACTAACATTGTTTATTTTTTTTTAAATCCAATCTAAATCTGTACTTTCTACTTTGTACAATAAATTATCATATAATGCAATTGCTTCTGCATAGGGCAAAGATGGTATGGTCATAAAATTAGAAGCAGTATATACCGTGATACTAGCTACCCCACGTTTTTTCTGAAAAAAACTTTGTATTATCTTTAAAGACTGAATTTTATGATGCTCAAATATGTTCGTTACGGTATCTATTCTGCCCTCTCCTAAAATAAAATAATTTTTTTGATAGTTGTAATAACTCCTTTTATACCGCAGGTTATTTAAAAACAAAAACCATGGTACAAGCAGAAGGTTCGCAAAACTAAATTCAACTCCTAACAAAGATATGGCTATTACATTTATTAAAACCAATAGATATATCGTTTTAATAAACAATTGTGTTTTAAAATAAGGATCTGGCTTTGTTTGGTGTTCAACAATATTCGCTACAGGATAACCAAAAACAAACTGTTCGAATATTTTTAAGTTCTGCTTTTTAAGGCCTTCAATCTCTATATTTTTATTTGAATTAATGGCAGACATTGCTTGATTAAATCGCACAGAATACATGCCAAATTTTTGTTTTAACCTATTTGTCTTATATATTACCGATTGTATTCTAGATGATTTTAGACTATAGCTTACCCGATTAAATAATCCCTTTTCAATTTCAATAGCCTCTTTTGAATGCTTTACGCTTAAGCCGTAATTACTTATCATTACTTTAACTACTGAAAAAATTACTGAACAAATGATAGCGACTATGATGGTCAGAAAATAAATGATAATCATAGTTAAATAGGTTCCTGATGTTGCCCTCGTGCTAAGATTCTCAACAAATCCTTTAAACCCGAACATATCCATAATATCTTTAATATCTATGAGCAAACCAAAAATTATGACGGAAAGTAGGTAAAAACTATTCACATGATTTTGAGTTAAACCAGCCATGACAAGTTCAGAAAAAGAAATGTTGATTACGGTTTCGTTAGCCACTGCTTCTTCTTCTTCCAGCTTTTTGATGTTAACAAGCGCCTTTTTCAAAGCAAGTGCTTTTTCTGTATTTAAAGATTTAATCATCACTTCGGTAGTTTTATCGCCGGCAGTATCAATATTTAGAGCTACTACACCAACGAAACGCTGAAGGAAATTTTGCGATATATGTACATTCTGAATTTTATGAAGTGAAATTTCTAAACGTTGTTTTTTAATGATTCCCTTTTGCAGCACAAAATAATCATTGGAAATAAAAAATTGAAAATTTTTAAATGATAAAACACCTCTTACAACAGAAAAAACAACCAAAGCAAAGACGCCAAAGCCAATGTAAGAAAGGTATGGTTTGTATTGTTCTGGATTTCTAAAAAACTGAAAAACATAAAATAGGAGCGGCAGATAAGCCGTTTTAAAAGTGTTAGCGATAGACGGAAAAACTAAAAAAATAATTCCCTTTACGGACTGCTTTGATGGAATTTCAAAATTAAACTCGCTCATTAATCTTTGCTGTAAGGTGCTCTTTTAATTGCTCTGCATCTGCCAATAACAGGCCTTTGATGACCATATCGCTACCGTCAGCACCTGCCGTAAATAATTTTAAATTTGCAAGTCCAAAAAAACGAGAAAGTATGCCTTGGCTAATATCTAAATGTTGAATTCGCGAAAGTGGCACGGTGCTTAATGAATTCACTAAAACTCCCTGTTTAAAAGAAATATCATGAGTTCTAAGTGCATATTTACGTTTTTTAAATGCTAAGATTGAAAGTGTGCTATGTAGCAGTACATAAAGTATTAAAACAACAAAAAATTGAAATTTGTAACTCATAAAAGGCTCAACACGCCGATAATTTGCAATGAAAATTAAGGAGGCTAAAATGATGTACTGTAGGGCATTGTTCAATACTAAAACATAAAGGTATAATTTACTTAAAGGTTTAAATACGATACTATTTATACTGGCACTAGCTAAAGAAGATACCTCTACTACTTCATTTTCAAACATGACCATCAAATTTACAAATCATCGGCATTGGCTATCAGTTCTGCGATATCCATTACGGCAATAGTGCTCTCTTTTTCTTTGCCTTTAACGCCGTCTGTCATCATGGTATTACAAAACGGGCAACCCGCCGCGATAATATCAGGTTGTACTTCTATCGCTTGTTCTGTACGTTCTATATTTACTTCTTTATCCCCTTTTTCAGCTTCTTTAAACATTTGCGCGCCGCCAGCACCACAGCACAAACCTCTTGATTTACAGCTTTTCATTTCAACCAATTCGGCATCTAATTTCCGGATTAAATCTCTTGGAGCTTCATATACATCATTGGCCCTGCCTAAATAACAAGGGTCGTGAAAAGTAATGCGTTTTCCTTTAAATTTACCACCTTCGATGGTAATCCGACCATCTTCGAGCAACTGTTTTAAAAATTGGGTGTGGTGTACCACTTCATAAGTGCCGCCCAAACCAGGGTATTCATTTTTTAAGGTATTGAAACAATGCGGACATGCAGTAACTATTTTTTTTACTTCATAGGCATTTAAAACCTCGATATTGGTTACGGCTTGCATCTGAAACAAAAATTCGTTTCCTGCACGCTTTGCTGGGTCGCCTGTACAACTTTCTTCGGTGCCTAATACGGCAAAACTAACCTTTGCTTTATTCAAAATTTTTACAAATGCCTTCGTAATTTTTTTCGCTCTATCATCAAAACTACCCGCACATCCTACCCAAAATAAAACCTCGGGCTGTTTTCCTTCAGCAAAAAGTGATGCCATTGTTGGCACATTCATTTCATTATTCATAGCTTATTTTATTATGATTCGTTAGCCCAATTTAATCGGTCTTGCTGGTTAAAAGGCCATGGCGCACCATTGTTTTCTATATTTCCCATCATATTATTTAAATCACTTGGCGCAGCCGATTGTTCCATCACTAAATACTGGCGCATATTCATAATAATCGATAAAGGATCTATGCTTACCGGGCAAGCTTCAACACAAGCGTTGCAGGTGGTACACGCCCACAATTCTTCGCGAGTAATATAATCGTCTAACAATTGTTTACCATCTGGTACAAAAATACCTTTATTGGCATCTATATTTTTACCCACTTCTTCCAGTCTATCGCGGGTATCCATCATAATTTTTCTGGGTGATAATTTTTTACCCGTTTGGTTTGCAGGGCATTCGCTGGTGCATCGCCCACATTCGGTACAGGTATAAGCATTTAAGAGCTGTACCCAAGTTAAATCCGTTACATCTGAGGCGCCAAATTTATCTGGTACTGCTGCACCTGCCTCTCCGGCAAGTAGGTCTTCCGCAGGAGCTGCAAAAGGATCAACACTAGGATCCATCATTAATTTCACCTCTTTGGTAACCGCTTCATTATTAGCAAATTCTCCTTTTGGATTTACGCTACCGTAATAGGTATTCGGGAAAGCCAATAAAATATGCAAATGCTTGGAGAAATATAAATAGTTTAAAAACAATAAAATGCCCACAATATGAAGCCACCAAGCAGTACGCTCAACGGTATGCAAAGCGCCATCAGACAAACCACTAAATAAAGGGCTGATAAATTGACTCACCACATTACCCGCATTTAAATTTTGAAAGGCAGTATCAGTAGCGTTCATGGTTAAAAACAAACACATTAAAACAACTTCAAAATAAAGAATAATATTGGCATCACTTTTTGGCCAACCCTTCATCTCAGCACTCAAAAATCGCTTGAGTTTAATCACATTTCTACGAAGCCAAAAAATAATAACAGCGACCAATACCAATACCGCAAGTATCTCAAAACTGCCAATTAAGAATCCGTAAACACTGGCAGGCAATATACTCAAGCCAATGCGGTGCGTGCCAAAAACACCATCGATGATGATTTCAAGAACTTCAATATTTATAATCACAAAACCTACATAAACTATAATATGTAGAAAGCCTGAAATAGGCCGCACCACCATTTTGGATTGCCCAAAAGCAATCTTTAACATATTGTTTAAACGTTGCGATTTATGATCGTTAATCTTTAGGTCTTTTCCGAGTTTAATATTCCGAAATATTTTTTGAACATGCTTAGCAAAATAAGCTATCCCGAAAATTAGTATTAGGGTAAAAAGTATTTGTGGTAGGTATTCCATAGTGATTATTCTTCAATTTTTAAGGCTGGATCATTTTCTGGAACTTCATAATCTATTTGTTTTTTTCCGAAAACCGACACATTAACATAACGTTTGGGGTTTAAACGAAAATCTTGAAGCAGCAAATCGAGCTCTTTGCTTGATGCGGTTAAATTGTTATACAATGCCTCATCGGTCATTAACTTGCCAATAGTACCATCGCCATTTTCGATTTTCGCTAGCATAACATCTAAATTTTTCAAGGTAGATTCTAAGTTTTTTATGGTGGTAGTGATCTCTGTATTCGCAAGAGTATCCGATAGTTTTGCAAAATTATTGGTAATGGTATTGATATTTTTAATAGCCTTATTTATATCGTTTTTATTCCCAGATAATAAGGCATCCAAAGAAGTGGCACTGCCTTGAAAGCTTTTTACTAAAACGTTGAGTCCCGCAATACTTTCGCGTAAATCACTCCGAGTATTAGCATTTAAAATCTCATTAAAATTAATGATGAGTGAGTCAGCGTGTGAAACAGCCCCCTCAATTTTTTGCTGTAATGGAGCGAGATTTTTTTGTACCAAATCTGTTAATCCTGGTTTAATACCTGTAGTTAAAGTATCTCCTGATTTTGCCATTGGGCCACCATCAAACTTAGGTAAAATTTGTATTCCTTTTCCGCCAATGATACCCGTATCATATAATTCAGCGATACTATTACTTGAAAATTCAAAATCATTACTCACCGAAAAAGTAACTATTAATTTTCCGGAGCTATCTTTAAATTTAATATCATTTACGTTGCCCACATTGAGTCCGTTTATAGAAACAGCAGTACCAGATTGCAATCCGCCTACATTGTCATAGACACCATAAAATGTTTTACTATTGTCAAAAAGTGAGGTGGATTTTAGGTAGCTAAATCCCATAATAAATAATAGAATACCGCCTACAACAATAATACCTGTTTTAATTTCTCTTGATATTTTTATCTTCATTTTTTCTTATTATATTAAATATTTGCCACCCATTTATAAACCTTGCCCAGCAGTGGATTGTAACTTTACCATCAGCACATTCGTTGAACTCAACTTTTTTTAGTTTATTTTAGTCAACATCGTCATGATGATGAACAAAATTAAAAATAATTACCTAAGAACTCATTTATACGAACTATTATTCTGATACTAATTTTAAGGCTTCTTTGATATCAATGCGAATACCGTTTTTATAGGCTACAATATAAGCATCTTTAAAGCCTTTTTGCATGGCATCACTTTTAAGTCTGCTAGCGTAGTCGAATGAATTGGTATCTCCATACATATATCGAAATAAACTGGTATGCGTTTCTTTTGAAATATTATTTAAGCCCTTAAAATTTTTTGCGTTTACGTTAATATCATTTGAACTAGCAAATATTTGAACTTTAAAAAGAACTATAGCATTCGATTTTTCTTTGGCTTCGCTTGGCTTGCTGCTCTTTTCTACTTCCTTTACCACCACTTTGGGTTTAATTTCCACTTTAACGATTTCCTTTTCATTTTCCGTTGACTGTTGAACACTTATGGCGGTTTCTGTAACTTGATTGTTCGAAATTTTACTTTTATACTCAATAATGGCCGCCGCAATCGCTTCTCCCATATCTTGTTGACCTTTAGTGGAATTTAAATACTCCCCTTCAGGTCTGTAGGTTAAAAAACCTGTTTCTACCAAAACACTAGGCATAAAAGTTTGATGCAATACAATAAACCCCGCTTGCTTCACCTGCCTATCTTTTCTTTTTAGCTTTCCTGTAAAATTATCTTGCATCAATTTTGCTAATAAAATACTTTGATCTAAAAATTCTTCTTGCATAATAGTCATCCCTATAACCGATTCTGGGGAATTAATATTATACGCTGCATATCGGGTTTCATAATTATCCTCTAAATATATCGCCGAGTTTTCTTTTTTCGCAATTTCGAAATTTTGTTTGTTAGCGTGGAGTCCTAAAACAAAAGTTCCTGCTCCATTTGCTTCCGAAGTATGAGAATCGCAATGAACAGAAACAAAAAGGTTAGCATTTGCCTTATTGGCAATTTCACCCCTCTTATACAAATCAACAAAAGAATCGTCTTTTCTGGTATATATCACTTTAATATTCGGATTTTTCTCTAAAATGGCTCCTACTTTTAAAACTATATTTAATGCGATATTTTTTTCTAAAAATCCGTTTCCTAAATTGCCTGGATCATGACCGCCATGCCCCGCGTCTAAAACCACAATAAAAGGATTGTTGGTATCATCATTTATTTTATCATTGCCAAAAGCTGCTACGCCAAAAAAGCATATTAAAGAGATTAGCAAATAAAAACATTTTGTATTCATAGTGTAATATTGTCGTTTAAGGTTAAAATAATTGTAATGTAACAGGTACAGAACAAAAAATATATGTAAGTTTGACTCCGATTCTAATCGTCGTATAGACAAGACAAACTATTACAAAAATAGGATTTATAGCCTTGCAATCAAACAAACACTATCTTCTTTTATTTTTACTACTGTTTAGTGGTATTCTAGGCTTGTTTGCTCAAGAAAACAAAGTAGTTCCCTTGGTGATAAAATCAACCAACGACTCCATTATGGCTCCAAAGATCTTCCCTGAACTTGGAATTAAACCAAAAACGGAGCTTGATACGGTGAAAATAGACTCTACCACTAAAAAACCCTCTGTTTTATTGGATAACATAAAATACAGAGCTACGGATTACGTGAAGTTGAGTCAGAAAGATCAAAAAATATACCTATATAATAATGCAGAAATTCAGTATCAAGACACCGAACTTAAGGCAGGTATTATTATTATGGATTATATTAAAAACGAGGTGTATGCCGGAAGAATTAAAGATTCATTGGGTAATTATACCCAATTACCTTATTTTAAGCAGGGCGAAAATATAGTAATCCCCGATTCTATTCGCTTTAATTTTGATACTCAAAAGGCATTAATTTGGAATTCCAGATCAGAGCAACAAGCCGGATTAGGCTCTCTGGGTAGTGATGCCATGAAAGTTTATGCAGAAATTACAAAAAAAGAAAATGATTCTGTTTATTTCTTGAGTAAAGGAAAGCTCACCACCTCAAAAGACACCATAAATCCTGATTATTACATTTTGATTAATAAGGCTAAATTTGTGCCTAAAAAAAAGGTAATTGCAGGATTTAGCAACATGTATATTGCGGACGTCCCTACCCCAATTGCTGTACCTTTTGCCTATTTTCCGATGGCACAAGGTAGATCTGGCGGTATTATAATGCCTACTCCAGGAAATATTCCCGAAAGAGGTTATTTTTTACAAGGTGGAGGCTATTACCTGCCTCTGGGCGAATTTGCTGATTTAGAACTTACGGGAGATTTGTTTACCAATGGCAGTTACGGGTTGAATACGAGATCAGTTTATGTAAAACGTTATAAATTTAGAGGCGGTTTTAATTTGCAATATCAAAATTTAATTACCAGTCAAAAAGGTTTTGATGATTACAGTAGAAGTACCAATTATAACGTTCAATGGAACCATTCTCAGGATCAAAAATCTAGCCCTAATTCGCGTTTTTCTGCTTCGGTAAACTTAGGAAGTAGTCAGTATTTTAGAAACTCTTTGCGTAACCAAGATTTAGCCAATTCCCAGAACAATACCATGCAATCTTCTGTATCGTATCAAAAAACCTTTCCGGCATACCCTTCTGTAAACCTAAGTTTAACCGCTTCGCATAGGCAGTTAACTGGAGAGAGCGTTACTGGTAACAATATAGATATGACCCTCCCCACCTTTCAAGGAAGTATGGAGCGTATTTTTCCTTTTGCCAGCAGAGAGGGTGTAAAAAAAGGAATCATACAAAATATAAATTTTCAGTATGATGTAAATGCTCAAAACACCTTACAAACGAACGATGTTGATTTTTTAACGAGTAGAATGTTCGACAATGCCCGTGTGGGTGCAAGACACCGAATTCCTATCAATACCAATTTTAAGGTTGCCAAGTTTTTTAGTGTTACCATGGGCGGTAATTATGAAGATTTATGGACTTTAGAGACTTTTAAAAGAAGATTGGACGAGGTAACTAATACGGTAGTTGTTACTGATACCATTAGTGGTTTTGATCGGTTTAATAGCTATAATTTTAATACTAGTATCGGGACGACCCTCTACGGAAGAGTAAACTTTAAAGAAGGTAGCAAAATACAAGTAATTAGGCATGTGGTTCGCCCCACCATAAGCTATGGTTTTACCCCTTCATTCGACCAGTTTTACGATGAACTTTTAGATAGCAACGGAGAATTAACCTTTGATAGAAATAATGAATTAAGACGCTATACCAGATTTGAAGGAACGCTAAACGGCGTACCCAGTTTAAACAGAGCAAACGCCATGAGTTTTGATTTAGCCAATACTATTGAAGCAAAAGTGCGCTCAAAAGACTCTACGGCAACAGAACCAAAGAAAATACAAATCTTAAGAAACCTGAATTTTAATACGGCATATAATTTTAATGCAGACTCTTTAAAATTAAGTCCTTTAAATTTTACGGGGGGTACCAGCATTCTCAACAATAAAATGGCTATAAATTTTGGAGGTACTTTAGATCCCTATGCTATAAATAATAGCGGTGCAAGAATAAATGTTTTAAATGCAAAAAATGGGGGTAGTTTATTTAGACTAACAAATGCTAGAGCCAATATTAGTTATGCACTTTCTAGTAAAGATTTTGAAAAGAAAGATGAAGAGGATAAAGAAAAGGAAGAACAAAATAAGTACGACTATAGTTCTGCAAGTGGCGGTAGAACCGATGATCTTTTTGGAGACGCAGATTTTATGCAAAACGGCCGACCTGGTTTTGGAGAAGACGAAGAGGAAGAAGAAAGGGAAAATACTTTCTACTCCAATAAAATTCCTTGGGATTTAAGATTGGCTTATACTGTAAGCTATGCAAACCCAAATAGGCAAAACGCTATAAACAACCATAGTTTAATGTTTTCTGGCGACATAGAATTAACTCCGAATTGGAAAGTAGGTGCTTCCTCAGGCTACGATTTTGTAAATAGTGGATTTACCATCACCCAATTGCGTTTTCAAAGAGAATTGGGAAGTTTTAACCTGCGATTCAACTGGACACCTTTTGGCAGGTACGAGCGGTGGGATTTCTTTATAGGTATTTCTAGCTCTATATTACAAGATTTGAAATGGGATAAGCAAAGCAGAAGAAGGTAGTTTTGGGTGCTGGGTTAGAAAAAGTTTAAGGTTTAAGGTTTTTTAATTAAAGACTCCTAAATAAATTAATATTTTTTTTATCTTGAAATCTTGCACGGAGCGACCTGTACTGAGCGTAGTCGAAGTAAGTCGATGTGTGCTCTTGACATTGAAACCTGAATAAATTCACCATCAACGGACAACCAACAAAGAACAACCATCAACGGACAAGCAACAACGCACAAAATAACTTTAAACTCGAAACTTTTTTCAAACTTTTTAGAAACCAAAAAAAATGCAACTTTTCTACAACCCTGACATTATAGAAACTTCTAAGAGTTTTACTTTCCCGACTGAGGAGAGTAAGCATATTATAAAAGTACTTCGCAAAAAAGACGGTGATATTTTGTATTTAACCAATGGTAAGGGTTTTTTATTCGAGGCTAAGATTACCGCTGGTGATGTCCGAAAATGTGCTGTTGAAATTGTGAAAAGCACTTTTAAAGCTAAAGAAGAACCTTCTTTACATCTAGCAGTCGCACCGACAAAAATGAATGACCGCTACGAATGGTTTTTAGAAAAAGCAACAGAAATAGGTATTTCAGAAATTACGCCGCTCATTTGTGAGCATTCTGAGCGTAAAATTATCAAACTAGATCGATTTGAAAAAGTGCTTCAGTCGGCAATGAAACAATCGCTACATTACCACATTCCAACGCTAAATGAAGCCATTACGTTAAATGAATTTGTAAGTCTTAACCACCCAGAAAACCGCTTTATTGCTCATTGCGAAGAAACGGATAAAATGGAACTTAAAGACCGATTAAAACCAAATAAAGATGTCTTGATTTTAATAGGTCCAGAAGGCGATTTTTCAAATAAAGAAATTCAATCTGCCCTTAAAAATGGTTTTTTACCCGTTTCCCTAGGTACAACACGCTTAAGAACCGAAACCGCCGCTATTTATGCAACTACCTGCTTTTCAATTTTGAATACTTAAGTTTAATCGAAAATAATTTTAGAAAATTTCACTCAAGGAAGTCTAAAAAACATAAATTTCGCTTGGCGGAAATTACTGTATTCCGAAACAAATTATCACGCATGATCACAAATCAATCAAACTTTTAATTTAACTTTTAATTTTCTCTGTGAAACGCTGTGTTGTAATTGTTAGCTAAATTTGAGTAAGGCATAAAGAGCAACACAAAGTCTGATTATAAATTAGTGATTTAGATTCTCAGCATAAATAGGCCAATTTTTATTCATTTGTGTTTTTTCTCGATATGGCGTTTGGTTCTTTTAAAAATACTATTTTTATACAAACTAATCCGTTTTTGATTATTACTATTTTCTATGAAAACTTTAAAATATGTTCTGATACTGATTGTTATTTCCAGCATCAACCTAATCCAAGCCCAAGATATTGCCGTCTTAAAATATGGCGGTGGCGGTGATTGGTATGCCAATCCTACGGCTTTACCCAACCTCATTAAATTTTGTAACGCAGAAATCGGCACCAAACTAAACTTGAAAGTAGCTACGGTAGAAATGAATAATGAAGAAATTTTTCAGTATCCTTTTCTACACATGACGGGGCACGGCAATGTGTTTTTTTCTGAGGAAGATGCTGAAAATTTAAGAACCTATTTATTGGCAGGCGGTTTTTTGCATATTGATGATAATTATGGCATGGAACCTTACCTTAAAAAAGAACTCATTAAAGTTTTTCCTGATAAAGAATTGATTGAATTAGGCGCAGATGACCCTATTTTTAATCAAGCCTATAGTTTTAAAGCTGGATTACCCAAAATACACGAACACGATGGTAAAAGACCACAAGCCTTTGGTATTTATCACGAAAACAGATTAGTACTCCTTTTTACATACGAAAGTGATTTAGGCGACGGCTGGGAAGATCCTGAAGTACATAATGACTCAGAAGAAGTTCGTTTAAAAGCTTTGCAAATGGGTGCCAACATTATTCAATATGTATTTAAAAACTAACTAAATGACCTCAAAAACTATCACCAGCGGTATTTTGCGTGCGGTAGCGATACTGGCTGGCATTGTCATTGTTTTTTATTTCTTATACCAAATACAATCGGTACTTGCCTATTTGTGTATTGCAGCGGTCATCGCTTTAATCGGAAGACCGATTGTTATTTTTTTGAAAAGACGACTTAAGATGCCCAACACCATAGCGGTAATTGTTACGATGGTTTTAATGGTTGGAATGCTTTCTGGATTAATCGCTTTATTTATTCCTTTACTCTCCGAGCAAGGAAGAAATTTATCTTTATTAGACATTAACAAATTACAAGAAAATTTAAATTCGCTTTACTTTGAGGTTACCCAATATTTTAGTGCTACCCCCGATGCGGTTAATGAACTTTTGAAAGAATCGCATTTAGAAAAAAATATTTTAGAAGGTTTTGATATTGGTTTTATTCCCAATTTTTTAAACTCATTTTTAAGTGTTTTAAGCACGGTAAGTATCGGATTATTTTCTGTTTTATTCATCTCCTTTTTCTTTTTAAAAGATAGCAATTTACTCCAAAACGGATTGCTGCTTTTTGTGCCTGAGCGCAAAGAAAGTAACATGATAAATTCTATTCATAAGATAAATAATTTGCTATCTAGGTACTTCGTTGGATTGCTTTTACAGCTCTTTATTTTGTTTGTAATTTACGCCACAACCTTGGTTCTAGTGGGTATTGAAAATGCCATTGTAATCGCCTTTTTATGTGCCTTATTTAATGTCATTCCATACATAGGGCCAATCATCGGCGGAGTGCTTATGATTGTACTCACCATGACCACTAATTTAGGCGCCGATTTTACCACCGTGATATTAGCAAAATCCGGCTATGTTTTAATCGGATTAATTGTGGGGCAGTTGGTGGATAATTTCTTTTCACAGCCTTTTATTTTTTCGAATAGTGTGAAGTCGCACCCCCTAGAAATTTTCCTTATTATTATCATCGCTGGATTGTTGTTTGGCATTGTCGGGATGATTGTTGCCGTACCTGGCTACACCGCTATAAAAGTGATTTTAAAGGAGTTTTTATCAGAAAATAAGTTTGTCAAATCTATCACTAAAAATTTATAGTATTACTTTGAATAAAAACATATTAAATATTGGTATTCAAGAATTTATAAAAATAAATTGGAATACTGACATGATGTCAGTATTGCTTCAAAAACCCATTTTTGATGGAGTTTCTCAGAAAGAGCTAGTAGAACAGTGTGAAGCAAAGAAAAAGTGTAAAGAAAAGCTTCCAACTTGGTTCTCAACCCATCAAATTTATTACCCTAAAAAACTAAATATTGAGCAAACTTCCTCAGAAATTACAGCGCGATATAAGTTAAATTTAGTTAGTGGAAAATCGCTCATCGACATCACTGGGGGCTTCGGAATTGACAGCTATTTTTTTAGTCTAAAAATAGACCAAATTACCCATTGCGAAATCGATGAAAATCTGTCGAAAATAGCTGCCTATAATTTTGATATTTTAGGGGTAAAAAATAGTTCTTTTGTTTCCGAAAATGGGATCGATTTTTTAGCTAAAAACAGTACTCTTTTTGATTGGATTTTTATCGATCCGTCACGACGAAATGATAGTAAAGAAAAAGTATTTTTTTTGGCGGATTGTTTACCCAATGTTCCTGAAAATTTAGAATTGCTATTTTCAAAATCATCAAATATATTGATCAAAACTTCTCCCCTTTTAGATTTTTCTATCGGCATCAATGAATTAAAATTTGTGAAAGAGATTCATGTCGTTGCCGTGCAAAATGAGGTGAAAGAATTGTTGTGGATTTTAGAGAAAGATTATCAAAACAGCATCAGCATAAAGACCATTAATTTTTCAAAAGAGCGTCAAGAAACTTTTGATTTTATGTGGCTTGATGAAAAGGAAACCATACCCGAATTCGTATTGCCCTTAAATTATTTGTACGAGCCTAATAGCGCAATTTTAAAATCTGGTGCTTTTAAAACCGTCGCAAATCATTTTAAACTTAAAAAATTACAGGAACATAGTCACTTATATACTTCTAATACGCTTATCGATTTTCCGGGTAGGAGCTTTAAAATAGAAAAAATAATACCCTATCAAAAGAAAGAAATACAAAGGTTAAACTTGAGCAAAGCGAATGTAAGCACTCGTAATTTTCCAGAAAGCGTAGAGAACATTCGAAAAAAACACAAACTAAAAGATGGTGGTGATTTGTATTTATTTTTTACGAAAAATATTGAAAATAATCTTATTGTTGTAGTGTGTAAGAAAGTTTAATCATATTTTAATCTTTACAATTCCATTTAAAATTAGCTACTTTATCATTACTTGCTGCTGAAAGATTATAGTGCCACCATTCGGTTCTAATAGACCAAAATCCGGCAGCTTCCATAGTTTCTTTCAATACTTTTCTGTTATCTAAAATTTGTTTTGGCAAATTCGTATTGTCATGGTATGCTTTTTTACCAAAGAAATCAAAATCTGTACCCATATCCACCTCATCGCCGGCTAAGGTGATTAAAGTTATATCTACCGCACCGCCCTTGTTATGGATCGAGCCTTTTACAGGATTGGCAACATATTGCGGATTAGGCACAATCGCCCACATTTTATATTGTACATCATTCGGTCGGTAGCAATCGAAAAACTTAATTTTATAGCCTTTTTTCATAAAAGCTTCATTTGCATTTAATAGTGCTTTTGCTGTTTTTACACGGGTATAGCACTCCGCACAATCATATACTTTGGCTTTCAAAAAATTATTGGTGGTAGCGTATCGCAGATCATATCCGAAATCATCGCTGAAATCTGCCAACCGAACAAAAGTAGTATCTGCGAAGCCATCAAAACTTTTAATTTTTTCTGAGCTAACTAGTTTTTTTGTTTCTACCGAATCAATAGCTATAACCTTAATGTCATTGGGTTTTTTAGAAGTTTCTTTGATTTCGTTTTTACATCCTATTAAAAATAAGAATGCGAGCAAAAAAAATAATTTTTTTTTCAAGGGTTCTGATTTAAGCATTTTAGAAAAATATGGTGTAAATTAATCGAAAGTTTTGAAAAACGTCAATTTCAAAGCTAAAAAATTCATTTTTATGCAGTCTCGGAATAGTATAGTCATTTTTGCTTTATTAATCAGTTTAATAGGATGTAACAAAAAACCTACTGAAAAATGGTTATTAGGATTTAAAAAAACAGCCATCAATCCTATTATGAAAGCAGATACTAGCTTTGTTTTTCAAGACCCTATTCTAGACACACTGGTGCAATGGCAAAAAGCAGATGTTTTTAATCCTGCGGCAATTGTGCGCAATGATACCGTTTTTATGCTCTTTAGGGCAGAAGACAACCCTAAGGCTATCTTAGGAGGACGTACTTCAAGAATAGGTTTAGCCTATAGTTTAGATGGAATATTATTTACAAAATATCCAGAACCCGTTTTATTTCCAAAGAATGACAAATTTAAGCAATGGGATTATCCTGGAGGTATTGAAGACCCAAGAGTGGTGGAGACTCCCGAAGGCAATTATATTATGCTCTACACTAGTTGGAATAAAGAGGTAGCGCGACTTTCAAGTGCCTTCAGCACCGATTTAAAAACTTGGATTAAAAACGGACCTGTTTTTCAACAAGCTTATGAGGGGAAGTTTTTAGATATTTGGAGCAAATCTGGCGCTATGGTAACGGAATTGGTGGACGGTCGACTGAAAGCAAAAAAAATAGATGGTAAATTTATGATGTATTGGGGAGAACTTTTTGTGAATTTAGCAAGCTCAGCAGACGGTTTAAATTGGGAGCCAACATTAGATAACAATGGAGAATTACTACACTCGTTCAATCCCACTTTAAATGATTTTGATAGCCATTTAACAGAGCCTGGGCCTCCTGCACTATACACCGATAATGGAATTTTATTACTCTACAATGGCAAAAACCTAAGTGGTGAAGGCGCAACCAGCCTAGTACCTGAAGGCACTTATTGTGGAGGTCAAGTGCTATTTGATAAAAATGACCCTACCAAGGTTTTAGAACGTTTACCTGAACCCTTTATATGTCCAGATTTGCCCCACGAAATTTCAGGGCAATACGCCGCAGGAACTACTTTTATTGAAGGTCTTGTGTATTTCAAAGACAAATGGTTTTTATATTACGGCACTGCCGATTCTATGGTCGGTTTAGCAGTTAAAGAGGCTGATTAAAAACGGGTATGAGGCGGAATTCACGTCTGTTTTTTCCTTAGCGCTTCGAAGCAATTGAAAGCATTGTTAAAGTTTTAAGACATCCGATACCATTTGAAATTACTGGTAGTATTATTTTTAAAAATCATCAATAAAAATGGAAAAAACAGCAACCTAGGTTAACACAATAGAATAGAACCATTTTTTGCTACAAAAAAAGCCCCAAAAATGGAGCTTTACTTAAACGGCATCAAAATACTACCAAGAATCTATCTCATTTTTAATTTCTTCTTTGGTCTTCCCTGTTTTTTCTTGTAAACGACCCACCATTTCATCAAATTTTCCTTCTTGATACATCATATCATCATCGGTTACTTTACCGTACTTTTGTTTAAATTCTCCTTTTACTTGTTTCCATTTTCCTTCTAACTGATCCTTATTCATCTTTCTATATTTTAAAAATTTATTAGCACAATTTAAGAACGATAAACTAAGTTGTTTAACGGGATTGCTAATTTTATTAATCCTAAAAAGCTGAACTGTTTAGCGGAAAACGAAACCACTATTGACTAAAGTAGCTCAGGTTTTTAAATTTAAATGAAATTCCATGGCAATCATTAAAAGTAAGCAGTAGCAGTAGGCCGTGAGTAATTAAACACCTCGAATCAAGAATATGAGCAGGCAAATTCCAAAAAAATAAAAAACGATGAAAGCATCGGGAAGTTTAACCCTAAGAGATTAAATTTGAAAATTATCGCTCATTTGACCTCAGAATACTGCTACTGAGCACTACTTAGCCTTAAAGTATTTTTTTAACTTCAATTCGAAATATATTTTAAATGTACTAGAGTAAATACTTTTAATTATATTTTTAACCTAAGATTTGTTTCTCTGAAATAAAAGGTTGGTGGTAATACCGCTGTCCAGTTGCTTTGTAAAGCGCATTGGCTAATGCCCCCATAATTGGCGGATAAGGCGGTTCACCTAGCCCTGTTGGATCTATATCGCTTTTCACAAAATGGGTTTCTATTTCCTTTGGTGCTTCACTATACCGAATTAACCTATACCGGTCAAAATTGTTCTGTTCTGGCTTTCCATCTTTAAAACTTATGGCACTATACATCGCATGACCAATACCATCTATTGCCCCACCTTCCGCCAAGTTTCTTGCAGCGTCAGGGTTTACAACAATGCCACAATCTATCGCAGCTGTTACTTTTTGAACCACTGGTTGTCCATTTTCCACAACCATATCTAAAACCTGGGCCACATAGCTATTATGGCAGAAATAGGCGGAAACGCCACGGTGAATATTTGCATTCTCTTTGCCCCAGTCCGACTTTTCTCTCACTAATTTCAACACTCCAGCATAACGTTCTGCATCATAATCATTCTTTTCACCCACAGGATTCTCTTGTGCACGTTTTAAAAGTTCTAATCGGAATTCGATAGGGTCTTTGCCGGCAAGTTCTGCGACTTCATCTAAAAAAGATTGTTCTGCTCCGGCGATAAAGTTAGACCTTGGAGCTCGGAAAGCCCCAACGGTGATATTAGAATCTGCCGTCCATTCTTCGGCTAGGTAATTACTTACTGCGCCCGCAGGAAAACGGTTTGCTTCTAAAGGACTTTCTGGAATACCTCCTGCACGCACATGAAAAGCAATTAAATTGTTATTTTCATCTAAGGCTGCCCTATAAAAAGCATGATAAGCTGGTCTGTAAATCCCCATTGTCATATCATCCTCACGGGTATAAACTAATTTTATAGGTGCTTTCATTTGCTGAGAAATAGCGCCAGCTTCTGTTAAATAATGACCATAAAGTCTGCGTCCGAAACCACCTCCCATACGTGTCATTTGTATGTCCACTTTTTCTAAAGGAAGTCCCAACCTTGCAGCGACACTTTTCTCCATAAATTCTGGAGTCTGGATGGGGCCTTTCAGCACGGCAAAATCATCGGTTACATCAGCAAAAAAATTCATAGGTTCCATACAGTTATGTGCCAAAAACGGACAAGAATAACTACGTTCGATTACTTTAAACGCCTTTTTGAAGCTTTCATCTGGATTGCCATCCTTGCGAACCACGCTTTGTTTTATTTTAGATTGATGCACCATTTCATTAGTATGAGCAGTTGAATTTTCAAGTCCCGCTGGAAAATGAATATCCATAGTATTCCCAAACATATCCATTTTGGCTTTAATGTCAGGAGTAAGCTCCCACTCTATTTTCAATGCCTTCTTGGCATTCATTACTTCCCAAGTGGTTTTGCCAACGACTACTATTAAATCTTGAAAAGCAGTAATATCAAAGGCACTCATGGTGTAATCTTCCTTAAAAGTTTTCATTTCAAAAACAGAGGTAATCCCAGGCATTGCTTTGGCTTCCGTAGCATCAAAAGATTTTAGTTTCATTCCGAAGGCTGGCGGATGTGCAATCATAGCAATCAACATCCCTTCTTTTTGAATATCAATTCCGAATAAAGGTTTTCCAGTAACTATGTTATTACCATCCACATTTTTGCGAGAAGTACCAATTATTTTGAAATCTTTAACCTCTTTTAAACTAACTTCTTCGGGGGCCGTAAGTTTGGCAGCGGCAGAAGCCACTTCCCCATAACCCAATGTTCTGTCGGATGCTTTATGAAATAATTTTCCAGCATCAGTGGTAATTTCTTCTGCGGGTACTTGCCATTGCTCAGCAGCAGCAGCTACTAACATATGACGACCAGTTGCACCTGCCATTCTGAGGGCTTCCCAACCATGTCGGATAGATTGACTCCCACCAGCCAATTGTCGCTTGAAAATAGCCGTGTTTAATGCAGCTTGTTCTACAATTACATCTTTCCAATCAATATCTAGCTCTTCGGCGACAATCATGGGCATCGATGTTTTTACATTCTGCCCAATTTCAGGGTTAGGCGACATGATAGTTACCATACCATTATCGCCAATTTTTAAATAGCCATTGATTTCAAACCATTCATTAGGCATATTGACGATTTGTTCTGGCGTGGGTTTGCAAGAAGCCAACCAACTAAAACCAATCATTAATCCACCGCCAGCTAAGGCCGAAGTTCTTAAAAAAGAGCGTCTATTATAGGAAGTTTTTACAAGTGTCATTTTCTTTATTTTTTAAACGATGCCTACCAAAATTATAGGCAGCGCTATACCTAATTATATATTTATCGACGTAGCAGCAGTTTTGATCGCCTTTTTAATACGTGTATAAGTGCCACAACGACAAATATTCCCGTTCATAGCACCTTCAATCTCCTGATCTGTAGGGTTCGGGTTACTTTTTAAAAACGCACTTGCATTCATAATTTGTCCCGCTTGGCAATAACCACATTGGTACACATCTTCTTGCAACCATGCTTTTTGAACAGGATGATCGCCATTTTCGGATAATCCTTCAATTGTGGTGATCGATTGTTCCCCCACGGCCGATACGGGTAATTGACAAGAGCGAACCGCATTATCCCCTAAGTGAATCGTACATGCACCACATTGGGCGATACCGCAACCAAATTTAGTGCCCACTAAATTAAAATGATCTCGCAACACCCAAAGCATTGGCGTTGTGGGATCCACCTCTATTTGTTGCTTTGTTCCGTTGATGTTTAGATTAAACTGCGCCATAATCCTAAAATTTGTTTCAATTTAGTGATTTTTTTTTGATGTGCGAGTTACTGAGGTCAAATATTTGCTTCTGATAAATGACAGGCTTTTAAATTTTTAACTTTTTGTTCTTTGAGTTTGACTAATGCTCACCCTATAACTTCAGTTTTATAATCAAAAAAAAGTACTTAAAAGATTACTCTTGTAGCAAAAACACTTCTCAGTTAAGAAAACAATCTCGATGCAAGCGTACAGGCTATTTCGCCAAAAAAAATATTTTAGAATTGCTAGGGAATACCATTTAACATTTGAAATTACTGGTCTAGTATTAGGTTTTAAAATTAGACCACATCAAACCACACTTTTAATTGAAGTAAAAAAGAGATTTTTTAAGTTAATTTAATGATATCATCCCTAGTAACTTTAGCGTGTATGATATAAAAATTTATTACAATGGAAACAAAAAACAGAAAATTAGTCGGTCAGTTAAAAGAAATACTTGAAAAAAACATAGATGCTAAAAAATGTTACGCAAAAGCGGCTGAAAACGCTGAAAGTAGCGGGCTTAAATCTTATTTTCAGACAAAATCAACAGAGCGTATGCAATTTAATGAAGACTTAAATATGGAACTCGCTGCTACCTATGACGAAATTCAGCATGACGGCAGTGCTACGGGAACGATGCACCGTACTTGGATGGACATAAAATCATTCTTTTCAGGAAATAATGATGAATCTATGTTAGAGGATTCTATTCGGGGTGAAAAAGCAGCACTTGAAGAATATAAGGAAGTATTAAAGAATACCGCCTTAACACCTAGAATTGCAAATCTTCTTAAAGATCAGCATAAAAAAATTAGCGCAGATTTGGATCAAAATAAAACTTTAGAAAACTTCGAAAAATAAATCATTTTCTCAGTAATTAAGCAAAAACGGACATTTCATAAGCTGATGTACGTTTTTTTGGTCTTGCTAAAATCCTAAAGATTGTTTTCGAAAGCAATTACTTGAGTTATGAGTAGTTCTAAATATTATCAAAGGCCGCAAAACTTCTAGTAATTGACTCCTTTTTCTTTTGAAACGGCAAACTAGCTCAGCGCCTGCCATACCCAAATGCTTCATTTCAAAAATGCATAGTAAAACCATCTGAATATTAAAATTAAAATATTACGGATTAATGTATAGTTTTAAACATAAGAGAAATCAGCATTTTTCTTTTAGCTCTTAAATCTTGGTACTTCCAAAAGGTTATTTTGAACGCTAGAACCTAGGCAGAACCTTAAAAAATTTGACACTTAAATTAAGGCCATAACACCTAAGTAATTTAATAATGTTACAATTAATACGTATTGAAATCATGCTTCTATTAGTTCTCCTTTATCTTTTCCGAAAAATACAACCTATTATAAAAATTGATTTGAAAGATAGAATTACGCCTATTACCGGGGCCGATTCTGGAATTGGAAAAGCAACGGCGAAAATTTTTGCACAATCTGGGGCACTTGTAATGCTTAACGATAAAGACGAGGACGAACTAAAGAAAACTTATGATGCATTAAAAAGGAGTTAAAAGATGCGACCACAAAGTAAAATGCAGCGCATATTACCCATAATATTGAAGGGGAAGAACTCGCTCAAGAAGTTAAATCAGAATTCGGTAATGCAGCCATTATTGTACATTACGCTGCTGCTCTTGGGGCGGCTGGCGATTTTTTGAGTCTAACTGATGAGGATTTGGATGAACACGATTAATGTAGATTTGATGGGTGCCGTGAGAATGGCACCTACTTTTGCACCTCAAATGTAAGCTAATGGCTTGGGACGCATGATTTTTATCTCGTCGGAAAATGCCTTGCAACCTTATGAAGAAGAAAGTCTTTACAATGTCTGTAAAGCTGCTATTATAAATTTATCGAAATGTTTATCAAGTTCTTATTCCAAAGTTGTACGGCATATAAAAAACCGACATACTAAAGTGAATCAAATATTTGTATCTTTGAGTTGTGGAAAAAATAGGTGACATAGAGATTAGGGTTGTCGGGAAATCTGGAAATCAAAATTTGAGTCCTGATAATTATGATATAAAGCATATTGCAGCGATTTTGCAAAATGTTGAGGACTTATTGTATCCTAACAATAAAAAAGACAGACCAATAATTACTTACGATATTCAAGAAGGTTCTGTAAAACATTCATTTAAAACAACAATTCAAGCGGTTATTGGATTCAGTGCAGTATTATCTCAAGTCCAAGCGAATGAATCTATAGATTTTTTAGAACTTAAAACTGCACGAGCAATTGAAAATATTCAAAATTTATCACGCCAAAAAAACTATGAATTTCAAATAAAAACTTCCTTAAACGACTATTACGAATTAACGATTAATCCTTCTACAAAATTTTTTAGGACAGAAAATATTTGGGTTGATGCAGAATTTTATTTTTACGGTATTTTAAAAGATGCTGGCGGAAAAAGTAAGGCAAATATTCATCTTGACACTCAAGATTACGGGTATTTATCAATTGAAACTGGAGAAGAGTTTTTGAAAGGTAGAGAAGAGAATTTACTTTACAAGCAATTCGGTGTCCGGGCAACTGGGAAACAAAACATTGAAACGGGCGAAATTGACACAAAGACACTTTCATTAATTGAATTGATTGATTATAATCCGAAGTTCGATAGTGCTTATTTAAATTCATTAATTAAAAAAGCAAAAAATAGCTGGAAAGACATTAATCCTGATGAATGGCTACTTAATTTAAGAGGAGGATATGAAGCATAGTGTATTGCTTGATACAAGTTTTTTTATTCGTCTTCTTAATGATGAAGGCCCTCTTCACTCAAATGCTATAAGTTATTTCAAATATTTTTTGGAAAGCGAGGTAAAGCTAAAAGTATCCACCATTTCAATCGCGGAATATTGTGTTCTAGGAAAACTAGAAGACTTGCCATTAAAGAATATTCAAATTCTTCCATTTAACCTAAAAGATGCAGAAAGAACAGGGGAATTTGCAAAAATCATTTTTACTGAAAATAAAATTAGCACGGAAAAGTTATCTCCTCGCGCTATAATCTCAAACGACTCAAAACTTTTTGCTCAAGCTGATCTAGATAATACAATTACACATTTTGTAACTTCTGATGTTCGTTCAAAAAACACTTTGGCTTTATTAAAAAAAGGAGTTACTCCCAAATTCGATATAATTAGTGTCGATATTCCTTATTCAGAAACATTTGGTATTTTAGATTTATAAAAATACCTTGTTCAAGCCGAATATAAGCCTTAGACTGGTCATCGCTTATCTGAAAAATCCTTGCGGATTTTTTAATATAAACGCCCATGACTGACGGTATGATAAAAGAAATACCAGGAGAAAAAGATATTCCAATAAGGGAAGCTGAGCAATGGTTTGTTAAAAAGAAAAGACCTCATTTAGCGATGGAAAGAGGCGGGAAATCAAAAGAAGTCGCTGCAGTTATTGCATTTTTAAGTTCCGAAGGGACTTCATTTGTAAATGGCAGTAATTACCGAGTGGACGGCGGAGTGGTTGAATCTGCTTTTGGATAAAATTATAAAAGACTGAAAAAAATAAACTGCAATAGTAGATTGAAAACATCTTCAAATCAGCATTGTTACATTTCACTTTAATAAATGAATACAGAACCAATTAAATTTATTCTCGTAATTTTGAACTCTAGTTACATTACAGTTAAATGAAAGAAGAACAAACCACACGAATTAATAAATATTTAAGTGAAATAGGTTATTGCTCCCGAAGAGCGGCGGATAAATTAATAGAACAAGGAAGAGTTACTGTAAATGGTGCCGTTCCTGAAATGGGCACTAAAATTACTACGACTGATGAAATTCGAGTGAATGGCGAATTGGTTGGGAAACCTAAAGAAAAATTTACTTATCTCGCTTTTAATAAGCCCGTTGGTATTGTTTGTACCACAGATACGGGTGTTGAAAAAGATAATATTATTGATTTCATCAACTATCCCAAGCGTATTTTTCCAATCGGACGACTAGATAAACCTAGCGAAGGTTTAATTTTTATGACCGATGATGGCGATATTGTCAATAAAATTTTAAGAGCTCGAAACAACCATGAAAAGGAATATATTGTTTCTGTTAATAAGCCCGTTACTTCTGATTTTTTACGTAAAATGAGCGTCGGAGTTCCTATTTTAGATACGGTTACCAAACCTTGTAAAGTTGAAAAGATAGATAAAAACACCTTCCGCATTATTTTAACGCAAGGCCTAAACCGCCAAATTCGTAGAATGTGCGAGCATTTAGAATATCGCGTAAAACGATTGCAGCGCGTGCGCATTATGAATATTGAACTCGATGTTGAAATAGGCAAATGGAGGCATTTAACTGATGCTGAACTCAAAGAAATTAATCGATTAGTGGCGGATTCGGAAAAAACGGTATGATAGTTGGCAGTCTGTAGAAGTTAGTCGAAAGTCAAAAAAAAATTAAGCGGTGAGCTACAGTTTCCTTTTTCACTTTTTACCTCTTTAACTATCACCTTAAAAAACGAACCCACTAACCCACTATTTTCACTATTTCACTAACAAACTAACCCACTAACCCACTATTTAACTATTTCACTACCTTTGCAAAATATTTATAAAATTAAATGACATTCAAACAATTAGGAATTGTAGCTCCTATTTTAAAAGCGCTAGAACTAGAAGGGTACGAAAACCCAACTCCCATTCAAGAACAAGCCATCCCCATTTTAATGAAAGGTAAAGACCTTTTAGGTGTTGCACAAACGGGTACAGGAAAAACAGCGGCATTCGCCATTCCCATATTACATCATATCTATCAAAATAATAGCGGCATTGGCAAACGCAAGATAAAAGCTTTAGTGGTTACACCCACTCGTGAATTAGCCATACAAATTGGTGAAAGTTTTACCGCTTACGGAAAGTTTACAGGGATAAAAAATACAGTGATTTTTGGCGGTGTAAAGCAAGGCAAACAAACCGATGAATTGCGTAAAGGCGTTGAAATTTTGGTCGCTACCCCAGGAAGACTTTTAGATTTAATAAATCAAGGCTTTATATCCTTACGCGATTTAGAATTTGTGGTCTTAGATGAGGCAGACCAAATGCTCGATATGGGTTTTATCCACGATGTAAAGAAAATCATTGCCAAACTGCCTCCAAAACGTCAATCGCTTTTCTTTTCTGCTACCATGCCTAAAACAATTGTGGAACTTTCTCAGAAAATTTTAGGCGATTTTGAACAGGTTACCAT
>JBGSQM010000154.1:0-29902 GCA_041738035.1 Cellulophaga sp. | reverse complement strand
CGAGCAGTTACATTAAATTCGGTACCCAAAACGCTAACGGTGCCGTAGGGTGTTTCTACCTCAAAACGCTGTCCTTTTTCCACCTCAAAAAAAGCTTCACCGCTTAGGGTAAGGGCTCGGTTGTCTTCCCATTTTTTAGGGTTGTAACTTAATGATGACGCTTCATTCAGGGCTACTTTGGAATTGTCGGGAAGGGTCACGTTCTTGTTTTCAGCGAGCTGTGTGGCCATAGTCATGGTACTATCAGAATTTAAAAAATAAAACAGTCCTAAACCGATGATAAAAATGGCAGCAATTTTAGATACCAGAGATAACCAGTTGGTCTTCTGCTCTGTTTTTTGGATTAGTCGGCTTTCAATACTATCAAAAGAAGGCGCAATTTGCGCTCCACCGAAACGCTTGGCTTCTTGGGTGATTTCCTTTAGAAGCGGGGCATCTTCCATCGCATCGAAGCTAGACTGTTCGTCCTCCGTCAATTCGTTGATCAACCATTTTTTGATGAGCTTTTCTTTATCCATTTTTATCGTATGTATAACTAAAACAAGTTCAAGCTTAAATATCCTTAAAATAATTTACAAAACATCAATAATGTTTATTAAAAAATAAACCAGCTATCCCAAATTAAACAAAAATTAACTTAGATTATAATTTAGTTTTAGCAAAAAGTTTACCCTTTCTCCTCTTCCATCTTCCACACTGGGCGTGAATCCACCTACGCATTCCTCTCACTAAAATGTTCGTCGGATGCAAGTCTAGGGGAAGAAGCAGTTAGTTATTATTAAAATTATCCCCTATGTCCATTAGTGCTGACGGAAGCTTATCAAAAAACCATTTTATTCACAAACCTAATCACTTTGAGTGCCAAAATATTTAAAACTTCTGTTCTTTTTGATGTCGTATTACTCTGCATTAGTATTTTTATGCACCTCACCATCTAATTCAATAATAATACCAAATATGAATTCAAATAAGCCCAATTATTGGTTTCTATTGCGCCCATATTTCAATAAAAAATAAAACCATAGCTAATGCTATGCTTTGATTTTCTATTTCATCTGAACACAATATAATTCAAATTCTTTAGACCTATTTAAATTCATAATTGGTATAAGATATTCCTTCCGAGTAATAAAAGTCAACAATATACTGCTTAAGACCATGCTGCCTTCTGAATTAACGTCCGTCTAATTTTTTAGTTTTGAGATGATTCCAAAGAAATGCCTCTGCTAGAGTTAAGTTTTTTCTAAGCTTTTTTCTATTCTCCTTAGATTGTGGTGGATCTTGTATTTTATTCTTTTTCATTGGATAGCGTTTTAAATATTTACACCCGCCACTAGGTCTTGCCTTTTAAGAAATGATAAAAACATATAAAATAATCAAGATTTTGATTTTGAGAGTGTTGTTTCCAAGACCCGGGAGACAATTCCTTTTACCTCAACCTAAAATCCTCCAACTGTTCCTTTAAGGTATTGAAAGCAGTATATATTCGGTGTTCTACTACTTTTTTTGTTACACCAAGCATATCGGCAATCTCTTGATGTGTTTTACCATCTACCTTGTTCAATAAAAAAGCAACACGGTGTTTCTCCTTTAAATTGGAAAGTACTTTTTCATAAGCCTGTAAAAATTCTTCCTTTCGGATTAAAAACTCTGGCGTTTCATTGGTATAATCCTTAGGTTTGACCTCTTGGTGTTTAAAAACCACTTTTTGGTGTTTATAGGCATTCAGCATCATGTTATTGGCTATGGTAAAGAGGTACGATTTTACTTTAGCGGGGGTTACCTTGGTGCAATTTTCCCATAACTTAATAAAGGCATCCTGCATCACATCAGTGGGATTAAGAGCTTCCCCATATTTATAGTACAAGAAATTGTTTAAACCTTGAGAATACTTTTCATACACCTTGGCAAAGCGTATTTTATCACAAATGTTGGTATAGAGTTGTTCTGGCAATGCTTTGTATTTTAGTATTTGGCAAAGTACCGAAAAAAATAATTAAAAAAAATCGGGACTTTTTAGCAATTGGTTGTTTCATAACAAAGCACCTCGAGATTTGCATTTTAAAAACATGAAACCTGTTTAAACCCTTTTACTTTAAAAACAAAAAATAATTACAACCCTTAAATCATATTTCTATGAAAACTTTAAAGCCCACATTTCTTTTAATTTTAAGCACCCTCTTCTTTTTTAGCTCTTGCAGAACAGAAGACGAAATTAGTATTGACCCACCACCTGGACAAAATTTAGTTTCAGGCTCAACAGTATCTGACTTATTGAACAGAGTGTCCCTAAAAGATGGATCTAAAGATAACATTATTGACAAAGCCAGCTGTTTAACAGTTCAATTGCCGGTAAAGCTAATTGTTAATGGCATTACCATCACTGTGAATGACGAAGACGGTTACGAGGAAATTGAAGATTTATTAGATGATGTCAATACACCTTCCGGCACAATAGCTACTATTGTGTATCCTATTACGATTATAAACAAGGATTTTTCTACAAAAATAGTCAATTCTGACGCCGAATTATCTGGTTTAGCAGCTAACTGCAAGTCAGATAATGAACTTGATGATGACATTGAATGTATTGATTTTGTTTATCCTATTTCAGCATCTGTGTTTAATCAAAGGAATGAAATAATTAGCACAATTATTATCAATAACGATAATGAAATGTATGAATTTATTGATGATTTAGATGATTTTACTGCAGTTTCTATTAATTTCCCAATTAAGGTGATTTTAGCTGATTTAACAGAAGTTACAATCAACAATCTCCAAGAATTACAACAAGAAATAGAATTGGCTGATGACACTTGTGATGAAGATGACGATAATAATTACAACGATGACGATTGCGAAAATTGTACTACTACAGACTTAACCAGCTTGTTTGCTGATTGTACCGTTTGGAAATTAGGCGATTTGGAACGAAATGACAGGGAGTTAGATCCACAATATGCTAATTATAGCTTTTCTTTTAATGCTAATGGAACACTTACAGCCACTGAGAATGGCATTATCAAAGCGGGCACGTGGACGGCTTCAGGGACTGGAAACGCAATTAATTTCGCGCTTGCTATTACTGATTTACCTGACTTTAATGGCACTTGGAAGTTAAGTGAAATAGAGCGTGAGTTTGGCGAAGTCGAAATTGAATTTTACATTGGTGATGATGAACTAAGTTTTTATAGCACTTGTGGATCAGGAAATACGAGTGGCGATGCTTTAAGTGATACCCTCATTGCAGAAATCAGCGCTTGGGCAGTTAGCAGTTTTGTGGCCGAAGGCGTTAATGAAACTTCAGCATTTACTGGGTACCAACTTAAATTTTCAAGTAATGGCGCGATTAGCGCACAAAAGGATAACAGCAGCACAAACGGAACCTGGTCTTCTCAGAAAAATGCTACCGAACTGATTATCGATTTCGATACAGAAAACATCTTAGATGAACTAGACGAAGATTGGAAGGTTGTTTCAATTTCAAGTACGCAGATAAGGCTTCAAGACATTGATAACGGCATGGTTAAAAGCACCTTAACCCTTACTAAGCTATAAAATATCGAAAAATAATTTTTCCTTGTATTACATTTTTTCAAAATCATTAACCCTTAATTATATATTTCCTATGAAAAACTCAAAAAAGAATGTGCTAATTGCCCTTATATTTGCGGGTATATTTAGCGCCTGTACAAAAGATGATGTAAATAATATTCCAGAAGCACAAGAAATACGTATTACCGTGCAATCTGGCAACTGGCGCTTGACCAAAATGATAGACTCTGGAATCGATGAAACTACGGATTTTACAGGTTATATTTTTACTTTTTCCGAAAACGGAATACTAACAGCTGTCAGAGAAAACAATACGCAAACTGGCAGATGGTCAGTAATAAACGAAAGAGATAGCGATGATAGTAAAGACGATATTGAATTCAACATAAGCTTTGCAGTGCCCGAAACAAACGATTTTGATGAATTAAATGATGACTGGGATATCATTTCTATTTCAGAAACCACCATAGAACTTATTGACAGAGACGATGACGGTGAACCTTCTGATTTTTTAACTTTCCAAAGAAACTAAATACAAAACTGCATATGAAAGCCAATAGCGGAAATACGCTATTGGCTTTTTTTTATTTTTTTAAGGATGCTGAAGTCTTTTAAATCTGAACAGCTCTCTTTTCACTGGAATTATGAATTCAAAACTTTTTTATTAAATTAATTCCCAATTAATTGCATCACATACGCCCACCTAAAAAATATATTTCGGAAAACCAATGCGAATTGAACTCATTAGAAAAACGAAAAATAAGATGTATTCGTGGGGTGATTTACACCTTTTATAATTCCCAAAAAAAGCAATGTTGAAATAAGAGTTTGTTCCAAAGTCTAACTCTAAAACATCCTAAGTTTTGCTGGTCTATAGCCCAAAAATTTGTGGTCTAGACGCATACATTAAAAGCTAATTTAGCGTACATTAGTAAATTATGTTACCCCTTATTTACTTGAATTTATTATTGTCATCATAATTACTTTTACAACTCAGCAACTGAAAAGAGTATTGTTCATAGGTATGAAAAAAATCAATCAAATACACATCATAAAGATGTCTTAGGATTATTTCAAACTATTCTTAATGATTCATCATTTATCAAAAACATTTTTATCTTTATTGGTAATTTTCGAGAGACAAAAAATAGAATTACAATATGTAACAAACCCATCAGAAATATTGAGTCAGAAAAGCAAAATATAAAATTGAATTAATGAGCCATTTAACTATGAAAAAACTACTCTTATCATTTCTTATCATCTTAGGCATTACCGCATGTAAAACGGCAAAACAGGATAGCAAAATAGTAATTGATCCGTTACCGCTAACTACTTATTTTAAAAATAGCGATCTGCCTGCTGCTTTGATGGGTTATAGCACCAAGGAAGGTAAAACCGAGTGGTTTGCTTTTGGTCCATCGGTTTGGGGAGGAAAAGACACCATCAATGAAAATAATATTTTTAGAATTTATTCTATGACAAAAGCTATTGCGTCGGTGGCGGCATTGCAACTTGTTGAAAAAGGATTAATTGGTCTTGACGAGCCACTAGATGAGCTAATGCCTGAAATGACCACAATCCCTATACTCAACGAAAACGGATTGCTTGTGGAAGCAAAGAAGTCCATAAGCCTAAGACAACTACTCACGCATACCGCCGGATTTAGCTATAGTTTTATAGATCAAAAACTTCAAAAATTTGATAAAACAGGTTGGGAATATGAAGACTTACCGCGATTATTTGAAGCAGGCGAAAGTTGGAAATACGGCACCAGTTTAGATTGGGTGGGAAAAATTATTGAAAAAGTAAGTGGTGAAAATCTTGAGGATTATCTCCGAAAAAATGTAACAGGGCCTTTAAAAATGAATAGTACTTGGTTTAATGTTCCTGAAAATTTAAAAGACGATATTGTTTCTTGGGGAACACGAAATGCCCAAGGTTTTCAGGAATATCCGCGTCTCCCAACAGCACCTGTTTCAGTATATAGTGCTGGGGGCGGTTTATTTGGCTCACCAAAAGACTACCTTACATTTTTAGAGTGTATCCTAAATAACGGTAAATTTGAAGGTGGACAACTACTTAAACCAGAAACCGTAGCCATGATGTTTACAAATCAACTCCCCAATAATTTAACAATCAACGGTGAAGAATTAGATACCCATAGCTTAGCTTGGGCCATTGAGAACAGTGAAGACGAAGGTATTCGAAGTAAAGGTTCGGTATATTGGTCTGGGCTTGCAAATACCTATTATTCATTAGATCAGGAAAATGAGGTCGCTATTGTTTACTTTACTAATTTTTTCCCTTTTGGAGAAAAAGAAACAAATAATTTTTACAAACTATTTCAGAGTGAAGTCTATAATAGCCTGAAGGCTAAATGAAAGCTTAATTTAATATCTTATTAGTATTAACTATAACATGTGAAAAGCACAAATTCAGGATAAAAACTACAGATAAAATATAATGATATTTATTAAATTCTTAGTCAAAATCTGTTCAAGATGCTAAAATCATTTGAAAACATTTAAAATTAAAACCAAATACAATGATAAAATCAATTCATTTTTTATTTATTTCAGCTGTACTGCTTTTAAGCTGTAATGAAAAAAAAGAAAACCCAAAAGACGAAACTAGCAGTAAATATAACTACATGGATTATTCCAATAGCGAGGACCAAAAAACTGGTGGTATCCAAATGATTCCCATTACCACCCCAAAAGGTACTTTTAAGGTATGGACAAAGCGAATGGGTAACAATCCAAAAATGAAAGTGCTATTGCTTCATGGAGGTCCAGGTGGTACGCACGAATTTTTTGAAAATTTTGATGGCTACCTTCCTAACGAAGAAATAGAATACATCTATTATGATCAATTGGATAGCTACTATAGCGACAAACCCAACGACTCAACCCTTTGGACTACTGAACATTTTGTAGAAGAAGTAGAGCAAGTGCGAAAAGCCTTGAATCTCGACAAAGATAATTTTTATTTGCTTGGACAATCTTGGGGCGGAATTTTGGCTATGGAATATGCGCTGAAATATCAGGATAATTTAAAAGGCTTGATTGTTTCTAACATGATGGCAAGCATACCTGAATATGAGAAATATGCAGCGGAAGTTTTAGGTCCTCAGTTACCCTCAGAAGTTTTTAAAGAAATAAAAGCTATGGAAGCTGCGGAAGATTTCGGCAATCCACGCTATACGGAACTCGTGATGCAGCATTACTACGTTAAACACGTATTGCATTTGCCTATAATTGAATGGCCAGAGTTTATCAATCGCGCGTTTTCTCACCTTAATCCAAACATCTACATCTATATGCAAGGCTATAGTGAATTTGGTGTTACTGGAAATGCCACCTTAAAAGGTTGGGATGTTTCTAAACGATTAAATGAATTGAAAATACCCACCTTAATGATTGGTGGTAAATACGACACTATGGATCCAAAATATATGCAATGGATGAGTACCGAAGTCCAAAACGGAAGAAGTGTAACCACTAACGGGGCACACCTATCGCAATATGACGATGCGGACAACTATTTCGTTGGATTGATACAATTTATAAAAGATGTAAATGATGGTAACTTTTAAAAAAAATGGTATTTAACTAAAGGGCCGCGAAAATTTTTAACTAACGAATTAAATCGCAAGTGGATTCTCAATACAACAGTCCCGAAGAGTTGCGAGTATAAAAGCCAAAACCTGCCGAAAAGCTTTTACTGTCTTGGTTCTTGCTTCTTAGTTCTTTTCATATAAGGTTTACCATATTGCTATCTCTGAAGCAAAGCCTAATGGAATTCTATTGATCAAATTTGCGTTATTCAAAAGACCAGCAACAAATCTCTTAACTCACTTTTTATAAAAACAGTAATTATAAAGCTATCTTTAGCAAAAATTTAAAAAAATGGAAGAACAGAATTTTAAAAATCATGCAAAGTTGGTAAAAGGGTTTCATGGTCTTTTATTTTTATCGATAATAGCCTTACTTATAGGCGCGGTAATTAATCTTTTTAATACTAGTTCGGAGAACTTGTATTTAGCATCATTGATGGTGTTAATCGCTGTTATTTTTTTAATTATGTCATGGTTTGTTCGCAGCTTTCCTTTAAAAGCACAAGACAGAGCCATAAAAGCTGAAGAAAACTTGAGGTACTATGTAATGACTGGCAAATTATTTCCGATAGACTTAAAAATGTCCCAAATAATTGCGCTTCGCTTTGCTAGTGATGAAGAGTTTGTACCCTTAGTAGAAAAAGCCTTGAAAGAAAACTTAAGTAATAAGCAAATAAAAATGTTAATTAAAAATTGGAAGGCAGATTTTTATAGGGTTTAACCTAAACTAAGAAAATTGGCTTAACGAGTAATTGCCTTTTATTTTTAATTCGGTTTTCGGCAATTTCGTCCTTTCCAAATAGTTTTAAAGCTGAATATATCAAGGTATTTACGAAAAGACCATTACCTAACAACACTCACATATCCCGCCAATCGCCCGTTAGCTTTTAGGCTATATAACAATGGTTTGTGAGGTTTTGGAATGCCGTTCATAATACTGCCATGTCATTTGCAACTTTCAATAAATAGAATATTTATTTTCATCAATAAATTAGTTTAATAATACGCATAAAAACCTATTCATAACCACTTTTTATGATGGTCGAAATCATTTTGAACCTTTCATTGGCCTTGATAGAATTTCTAGAATGGGCGGGAATGATGATAGACTGACCCGTTTCTAAGGTCTGTGAATGGTCGTGAATGACGATTTCAGCACGCCCTTCTATAATTTGGATAAACCTATCGAATGGCGATACTTTTTCGGAGATGTTTTCGCCAGTATCAACGGAAACGGCAGTTACGTTACCTGTTGTTTTCTTTATGATGGTTTTTATGACCACCGCATTAGGAACATATTCGATAATTTCCACAATAATAAAGGCTTCTGATATTTCAAATGCTGTATTTTTCACGACTTTTGCTTTATTGATAAATTACTAAAAATGTATTCGTAATTTCTATAATATCCAAAGATTAAAGGTGAGGCGTTTTTGTCGATAATGTTTTATATCCTAAAAACCAATAGTTATAGTATTCCCACATTCGTATTATTATTGGTCTTTTTTGTTATCGATTAAAAATCCTGCAAATTTCCAAAGCGTTTCTTTCTAATTTTTTTAAAATACGATGGTGTTAGACCTGTAATTTTTTTAAATTGAGTAGATAAATGGGCAACACTGCTATAATGTAGTTTATAGGATATTTCGGTTAAATTCAGCTCGTCATAAAATAACAATTCTTTTGCCCTTTCAATTTTATGCATAATTATAAACTGTTGTATGTTAATGCCCATAACTTCTGAAAAAATATTTGCTAAATAAGTATAGTCGTAACTTAATTTCTCACTGATGTAATCGGAATAATTTACTTTGGGCAATTCATCCGAATAATGTATCATTTCAATAACGACTGCTTTAATTTTTTCTATGATAATTTTCCGTTTATTGTCAAGCAGTTCTAATCCAACTACTTTTAAATTTTTTCGTAATTGCGCTTTTTGTTCTTCTGTGATATTTTCTAGAATTTCTATTGTTCCCAAATATACGTTCACATAGTGAAGACCAAGTTTTTGCAGTTCCTGCTTAACCACCATTTTACAGCGTAAACTTACCATGTATTTAATATATATGAACATTTGATTATCAAAGTATTTATTAAAAAATAAAGCGTAACAACATCATACATATTTTGTTTTATATAGCACTCTTACTAAAACCAAGTAACAAATGCAAATAACTAATTTATTATATGTTACCGCTATTTGAGCGCTAAAAAAAGATCACCGGTTATTTCCAATACCCAATTGCCTAATCTCTAAATTGAAATTAAACCCCAAAACATAAACCGATATTTGAATATGTAGAAAAAATAGAATAATAAATAAAAGCCCTTTTTGATGCCGATAGGCTGCTTTAAATGATAACGGCTTTAGGTTTCATTCTCTAAAAGTACCACTTAGCAAGAGGAATCAAAATGATATTGGTCATGTGATAAGGTTGCAAAGAAATTTGCCACATTTTTATGAATAAATTTTCTTAGAATTGACCAAATTTGTTGCCATCGGCGAAATTTTGAAACTATTATATTCATACAAAACTTTGTATATAGCCAAATTAGCATTTGAATTTAAAGGGCTTTATAAGAGCTTATGAAAGGAATAAGCCTAAAATATACCTCAGCATGGCCTACTAATGTGTGATTTATGTAAGTCTTTCAAACTTATATATAACAGGTTTGGTTCTTAAAGAGTTAACCTTTACAACATCAGTATTCCCTGAACCTTAAATCCTAAAAAAAATGCCAAATTCAATTATTACTATCAAAGAAACCCAATCAAATGGTGATTTTTCCAAAAATAAAGCAAATATGAAAGGTCTTGTTTATGAGGGGCCAGGAAAGATAGCCTATAAGGATGTACCAAAGCCGCTCATTGAAAAACCAACTGACGCCCTAGTCAAAATTATTAAGACCACGATTTGCGGGACAGATTTGGGCATCTTACATGGTAAAACGCCTTCTGTAAAACCGGGCACAACATTAGGTCATGAAGGTGTTGGAATAATTCAAGAAGTAGGCGATGGTGTTCGCAATTTCAAAAAAGGGGATCGGGTCATCATTTCATGTATCACTTCTTGTGGCAGTTGCGAGTACTGCAAAAAGCAAATGTATAGTCATTGTAAAGATGGCGGCTGGATCCTGGGTCACCTTATCAATGGTACACAAGCAGCCTTCGTGCGTATTCCACATGCAGACAATAGTTTGTATGCTGCCCCACAGGAAATAGATGATGAAGCTATGGTAATGCTTAGTGATATTTTACCAACGGGTCATGAAATTGGAGTAATTAATGGCTGTGTGCAACCTGGAGATACTATTGCTATTGTGGGTGCTGGTCCTATTGGGATGTCCACCTTGCTTACGGCACAATTTTATTCGCCAGCTAAAATTTATATGATTGATTTAGATGAAAACCGATTAGAACTTGCCAAAAAGTGGGGTGCTACAGATACTATTAATTCAAGTACCGATGATGCCATCAAAAAAATATTATCCGAAACTTTAGATGGTGTTGATGTGGCTATAGAAGCCGTGGGTGTCCCTGCCACTTTCGATATCTGCCAACAAATTGTTCGTCCAGGAGGTCATATCGCAAATATTGGGGTACATGGCCATAGTGTTGATCTTAAAATTCAAGATTTATGGATTAAAAATATCACTATCACCATGGGACTGGTAAATACAAATACCACTCCGATGCTATTGAAAACAGTTATGGCAGGAAAAATAAAACCCGAAAAATTAATTACACACCACTTCAAGTTAGATGAGATTATGCATGCTTACGAAGTATTCGGCAATGCCGCCAAAGAAAAAGCATTGAAAATAATTTTATCGAATTAAAAGCTAATTCAAGACACAAAACACTAATGGAACAAAATAGAGAAAATGAAATCATCAGCATGCCCAGAATTGGGGATGCTGCACCAGAATTTAAGGCGGTAACAACACAAGGAAACATCAATTTCCCTGTGGATTATAAAGGTAAATGGGTCATACTGTTCAGTCATCCGGCAGATTTTACACCGGTGTGCACGTCCGAGTTTATGACCTTTGCCAAACGCGAACCAGAATTTTCGGCACTCAATTGTCAGCTTGTTGGTTTGTCTATAGACGGACTTTATAGCCACATCGCTTGGTTGCGCACCATTAAGGACAAGATCGAATTTAAGGGCATAAAAAATATCGAAGTCAAATTCCCATTAATTGAAGACATCACTATGGAAGTCGCCAAAAAATACGGCATGATCCAACCGGGCGAAAGTTCAACTAAAGCTGTACGAGCCGTCTTTTATATAGACCCAAAAGGGATTGTTCGCGCCATTATTTATTATCCACTTTCTATGGGTAGAAATTTCGACGAATTAAAAAGAGCTCTCATCGCCATGCAAACAGCGGATGCTTATAATGTAGCTACGCCAGCAGATTGGGAACCTGGGGATGATGTTATTGTGCCTACTGCTGGATCATGCGGGGTTGCCAAAGATAGAATGGAAACTATGGAAGAAGGCGTTACTTGTTACGATTGGTTCTTCTGCACCAAAAAACTCTCTTTGGAGCAAGTGCAAAATCCGCCAAAAATTAAACAATAGTAGTATGAAAAAAAATATGGGGTCAACAGATCGAATCATCAGAATTTCAGTAGCTATCATTATTGCTATTTTATATTTTACTCATGTTATTACTGGCACTCTAGCCCTGATATTACTAGTTGTAGTTGGGGTTTTTGTCATTACAAGTTTGTTTAGTTTTTGTCCCATTTATATTCTTTTTGGAATAAACACAGACAAAAAAAATGAAAAATGAAACTATGGACACACACTATTATAATGTAGATATTAATTGGGAAAACAAGCGTAAGGGTATTTTATGTTCCCCAGAATTAAACGAAAAAAAAGGTATTTGTATTGAAGTGGCAACTCCGCCAGAATTCCCTAAAGGAATGGAAGGGATTTGGTCGCCCGAACATTTATTCGTGGCTGCGGTTAGTGGCTGTTTAATGACTACTTTTTTGGCCATCGCTGAAAATTCGGCTCTTAAATTTAGCAGTTTTAGCTGCAAAGCCAATGGAAAACTAGAAACCGTTAATGGAAAACTAAGGATAAGCGAAATTCTATTAAACCCCACCGTGGTCATAAACGATGAAAACCATAGAGATAAGGCGATGAGAATATTAAAAAAAGCAGAAGATGCGTGTTTGATAACTCGTTCCGTTAACTCAAAAATTACTATGAAAATTAATATTGAAGTAAAACCCGTTTTAATAGAAAGCAAATGAAAACAGAAAAAATTTAGGCATCTAGATGGATCATTCCATCGCTAATTTGATCGATTTAAATTCTAAAAAAAGAGCCACGCCATAACATCAAAATTTACTTCAGAAACAAAGGAAGAAGTCTTTAAAAAAGGTGAAAGTCAAGTGCACAATAAAAGGCAACAAATGCACGAGGCCTTTTTTAAAGAAATTGTAAATACCATTTTGAACTATAATGAGGTGCTTCTATTCGGGCCAACCAATGCAAAAACAGAACTTCATAATTACCTGAGTAAACATTTACATTTTGAGGATATAAAAATTGATGTAAAAGCCGCAGATAAGATGATAGATCACCAACAGGCTTTTGTTAAAAATCATTTTGAAAAGGTGGTATGAACTACTTAAATAAGGAAGTGCTGAGCCATCGTTGAAGAATTTGATAACATAACTCAAACATTTGTTGATTTGAACCAAAAAACCTAAGAAAAATAAATTGTTGAATTTTAATTATAACGTACTATAAAACCTAATAAAATGAAAGTATTAATGGTATTAACATCTCACAGCGAATTGGGAAATACAGGAGAAAAAACCGGATTTTGGATCGAGGAATTTGCATCGCCATATTATGTATTGTCAGATGGTGGCGCAGACATAACTATTGCATCCCCAAAAGGTGGCCAACCTCCGGTGGATCCAAAAAGTGAATCGAAAGACGCTCAAACGCATTCCACGGAACGGTTTTATGAAGACAATGTCGCCATTGATAAAGTAGCTCATTCGTTTAAGCTAAGCGATATGAAACCAGAGAATTACGATGCAGTTTTCTATCCTGGTGGGCATGGCCCTTTATGGGATCTGGCAACCGATAAAACCAGCATCAAACTGATCGAGGCGTTTTACAACAATCAAAAACCCATTGCTTTTGTATGCCATGCGCCTGCGGCATTGGTCCATGTAAAAGCAATTAATGGAGAACCCCTTGTGAAAGGTAAACACCTGACAGGGTTTTCAAATACGGAGGAAGAGGCCGTCAAATTAACGGAAGTGGTGCCTTTTTTATTAGAAGATGAACTCACAAAACATGGTGCTCATTATTCCAAAGGAGATGATTGGGCGTCTTATGTAAAACAAGACGGTTTATTGATTACTGGTCAAAACCCAGGCTCATCAGAGGCAGCAGCCAAGTTGCTATTAAAAGTACTTAAAGGAAAAAAATAGCTATCAAAACAAATTGAAACACAAAAAATATTTATGGCGATTTGAAAAAAGAAATTTACCTCTTCTTAATCAAAATTTATTCAGAAAGTAACTAACACGATTTATGCAAATTTTATAATTGAATATTTTATATCATTTCGGACTTTCTCACGACACTAACTTTAAAGTAGTTATCCCTCATCGAATTAAACAATATTTAAAAATTGGCATATGAATTGGTTCATTGAAACATTAAGAAGCCATCCTGAATTACCCATTTTCCTAACCTTAGGAATTGGATATTGGATAGGAAATTTAAAGTTCCGTGGTTTTAGCCTTGGAGCTGTTACAAGTGTCTTGCTCGTTGGAGTTTTGGTAGGTCAACTTAAGATTGATATTTCTACAGATGTTAAGTCTATGTTTTTCCTATTATTTCTTTTTGCTGTTGGGTATGGCGTGGGTCCTCAATTTTTTCGCGGACTGAAAAAAGACGGCCTTCCTCAAGTCCTCTTTGCGGTAATAATGGTTACCATGTGCGTGCTTTGTACATGGGGAGCATGTGTAATTATGGGATATAATCCAGGAGAGAGCGCAGGCTTGTTGGCAGGAGCCAATACTATTTCCGCAGTGATAGGAGTCGCAACGGACGCTGTGAATTCATTAGATATTCCTGATGCACAGAAGGCTGATTATATCAATGCAATTCCTGTTTCATATGCCGTTACCTATATATTCGGTACCCTTGGCGCAATTCTACTCAACTCTAAAGTTGGTCCTATGTTGCTTGGTGGTTTAAATAAAGTAAGACAGCAATGTAAGGAATTAGAAGTAAGCATGGGTGGAGACATTGTTTCTGGTGAAGCTGGTATTTTTCCCGCCGAAGACCGTGTTCTCTTCAGTTCATACAAGATATCCGAAACCTCGGAAGCAAAAGGAAAAACAGTAACAGAACTAGAAAAAACATTAGAGTCAAAGGGACACCGTGTTTTTGTAGAACGGATACGACAGAACGGAAAGATTGCTGATGTAACAAAAGACACCCTCATTGAGGTGGAAAATGTGATTGTGCTGGGTGGAAGAAAAGAATTCATGATAGGTATAGACGGCGTTATTGGAAAAGAAATTTATGATACCGAATTACTTGATTTCCGTGTTGAAAAACTCAGTGTATTGTTAACCAATAAAAGTGTTGCAAGTAATACTCTGGCAGAATTAAACGAAAAAAAATACATGCATGGTGTTGCAATTAGCTCTGTTAAGCGGGCTGGTGTTGAAATTCCTGTATTGAAAAAAACCAAATTAGATAGAGGTGACATAATCGAAATTTCAGGGCTCAAAAAGGACGTTGAGAAAGCCATACCTGAAATCGGTTATGCCGACAGGCCAACAAATAAAACTGATATGATTGTTGCAGGTCTTGGAATTTTTATCGGAGGCCTATTAGGTGCAATGGTGCTACATATTGGTAACGTACCAGTGAGTTTAAGCACCAGTGGTGGTGCTTTGATTGCTGGTTTGGTATTTGGCTGGTTTCATAGCAGACACCCTAATGTTGGAGCTATACCAAGACCAGCTTTATGGTTTATGAGCAATGTAGGGCTTACTACATTCATTGCCATAGTGGGAATCATGGCTGGTCCGTCTTTTATCAGTGGACTGAAAGAAGTAGGTGTTATGCTCTTCCTTGTTGGTTTAGTGGTTACAACTGTTCCCTTGCTTTTAGGGATATTAATGGGTAGGTATCTTTTTAAATTTCATCCTGCAATCACAATGGGCGCTGTGGCAGGAGCTCGTGTTAATACGGCCTCTTTGGGTGCGGCGCAAGATGAATTGGATAGCAAAACACCAGCATTAGGATATACCGTTACGTATGCTGTGGGCAATACACTTTTTATCATCTGTGGGGTAATAATAGTATTACTAATGAAATAAAAACAAAAATATTATGATTTCAAAAATAAAAACAACCAGAGCAACAGAGGAAAAGCTAGAAACGCTAAGTCCTTTCGAGTTAAAGAATCAACTCATTTCCTTGGCTAAAGATCATACGCGTAAAAGTACCCATCAATTCCTTAATGCAGGACGTGGTAACCCCAATTGGAATGCCACAATACCAAGAAGCGCATTTTTTACGTTGGGTTTATTTGCCATCGAAGAATCTAAACGAACGATGGATATGGGAAATGGACTCGCAGGAATGCCTTCAAAAATTGGAATAGCAAAAAGATTTAAACAGTTTTTAAAAAATAATAAAGACGCACAAGGAGTCGCATTATTAAAAAAATCACTTAAATACGGGATAAAGACCTTGGCATTTAATCCTGATGATTATGTGCACGAATTAACAGACAGCCTCATCGGTGATAATTATCCAACACCACCAAGGATGCTTACACATTTTGAAGCTATAGTGCAGAAGTACCTAGACCAAGAGATGTGCAATAATAAGCCGCCAAAAGGAAAGTTTGACCTCTTTGCTACTGAAGGTTCAACCGCTGGAATGTGTTACATCTTCGATTCCTTACTAGAGAACTTTCTGGTTAATCGTGGTGACAAAATAGCGCTATTGGTACCAACCTTCACACCTTATCTTGATATCCCCAATTTAGATAAGTATAATTTCGAGGTGGTTCATATTCAGGCAAATGCAACAACAAAAGACGGCTTACACAGTTGGCAGTATCCCGATAGTGAAATAGACAAATTAAAAGACCCGACCATTAAGATTGTTTTTGTGGTCAATCCTAGCAATCCACCTTCGTATGCCATTCATCCCAATACGATGAAGCGCATGGTACAGATTGTAAAAAATGACAATCCCGGTATGATGGTGCTTACCGATGATGTGTATGGAACGTTTGTCCCTGGTTTTCGCTCACTTATGGCAGAACTTCCATACAATACCATTGGGGTATATTCCTTTAGCAAGTATTTCGGTTGTACAGGATGGAGACTGGCTGTAATGGCAGTTCATGAGAACAATATTTTCGACGAAAAAATTAAAAAATTAAGTGCTACAAATAAGGCCTCGCTTAAGAAGCGTTATGGTGAATTAAGCCTTCATCCTGAGAACATAAAATTTGTAGATAGACTAGTGGCTGACAGTCGCGCTGTGGCGTTGAATCATACCGCTGGACTTTCTTTACCACAGCAAGCTCAGATGGCGTTGTTTTCATTATTTGCGCTTTTGGACAAGAAAGGTACTTATAAAAAAATGACACAAGAGTTGATACAAAAACGATTACATCTATTGTGGACTGCTGTTGGCTTTACACTTCCCGCCGACCCATTGCGTGCAGGATACTATGCAGAAATTGATATGATGCTATGGTGCGAAAAAATTTATGGAAGTGACTTTGCAAATTACATGAAAAAACATTTTGACCCTATAGACATTCTTTTCAGACTTGCAGAAGAAACTTCTATAGTATTGTTGAATGGAGGTGGTTTTGATGGCCCTGTGTGGAGCATTAGAATATCACTCGCTAATCTCAAAACAGAAGACTATTCAACAATTGGTAAGGCTATCGCTTCGATGTTGCATCAGTATGCCAATCAATGGAAAGACACATTAAAACCAAATAAAAAAACACCTATTCCAAATACGATAAAACCTGCTGTTGCCCCATAAACACTTAACCTTTAACAGTAAATACATATTAACACTTTAAAATAAAACAAAATGAAAAAATTATTAGCATTACTCGTAATTACGTTGATTTGCGGCAATTCATTTGCCCAAGAACTTCCACGTATCAAAATACTTGCCACAGGCGGTACAATTGCAGGACAAGGCACTTCGCCAAATGCGGCAGGTTACAAAGCTGGTGTAACACCTATTAATGATATGATAGCTGCTGTTCCCGGAATTGAAGATTTAGCAACACTTTCAGGAGAACAAGTATCCAATATAGGTAGTCAGGATATGACCGTTGCCATTTGGTTAAAGTTGGCTAAACGCATCAATGAAATTTTTAAAAATAAAGAAGCAGATGCCATAGTCATCACTCACGGTACAGATACCATGGAAGAAACTGCTTATTTTTTAAGTCTTACCGACCGTTATACTAATCCCGTAGTATTAACAGGGTCAATGCGCGCAGGTACTTCCATGAGCTCAGATGGTCCCAAAAATTTATATAATGCGGTGCAAGTAGCAGCAGATGCCGCATCAAAAAATAAAGGTGTTATGGTCGTTTTCAATGGTTCTATTTTCGACGCCAGAGAAGTGGTTAAAACAAATACCACCCATCTAAATGCTTTTACGTCCCCTAATACAGGACCTATGGGTCAAGTATTGGGTGATGAAGTAAAATATTATACTACTGAATTGAGAGATGCGAATAAAAATACACCTTTTGATGTTACCAAATTGGATAAACTTCCAAATGTTGTTGTAGTCGAATTATTTGCTGATGTATCTGATGTGGCTATCAATGCCTATGTAAATGCAGGGGCTAATGGTATCATTACTGCTGGATTAGGAGATGGAAACCTAAACAAAATAAACACTGCTGCTGTATTGAATGCAACAAATAAAGGAGTTTCTGTATGCCGAGCTTCAAGAGTCCCTACAGGCAGGGTCATTTTGAATGATGAAACCGATGATGCAAAGTTGGGAACCATTGTGGGTGATGACCTTAATCCACAGAAAGCCCGAATACTATTGATGCTAGGTCTTACTCAAACTAAAGATAAAAAAATGTTGCAAGACTATTTTTTCAAATATTGAATCAATCAATTTTAAATTAAATTATCATGAAATGAGCCATAACAATTCTTGATACCAACCGAGATGTTTAATGGCGAAATCGAAGATTCATGAGCACCTTAATAAAACAATGGACATGGAGGTGAATAATTACATCAGACCTTTTAAAAACAATAAAATTAGAACAGATGAAAAAAATTATACTATCGTTCGCATTTATGATACTTCTTACAGTAGATGTAAACGCGCAACTGCATAAGCAGACAGACACAAAAACGAATCAGTCAAAGCCAATCATATCAGAAGATAAAGCAAAAATATTACAAAGCATAGATGTTATTGCCAATATGCAATTTGCCAATAATACCGATTTTGAAGACGGCGAATACACTGGTAGCCGTTTTGCGATGAATCAATTTCGAATGGAAATAAAGGGGTATGTTTTAGATAGCACCGTCTTTTTTCGTTTTCGTAACAGGTACACGCGAACCCCTACAGTTCAGTCGGTTGATAATATTGAAAATTCAGTCGATTTAGCTTTTGTAGGTATTAATGTATCAGAGCAATTCAGTTTGGCCTTTGGTAAAATGTGCGCTGATTATGGCGGATATGAATTTGATGACAACCCAATCAATATTTATCAGTATAATGATATTGTTGAAGAGGCCGACAACTTTTTAACTGGAGCACAGTTCAATTGGAACGCAAGTAAAAATCAACAATTCACATTTCAAGTTCTAAATGCTAGAACAAGGAATTTCGCTGAGATATATGATAGCATTCCAGGGGTCACTGCTGCAAAATTCCCTTCCGCTTTGGTTGGAAATTGGAGAGGAAGTTTTGGGGATGGGCTTTTTTCTACGTTTTGGAGTTATTCCTACATACAGGAAACAACTAAAAAAAATGTACAATACATTGCTTTGGGCAATCAGTTAGATTTAAAGAAGGTCTTGATTCAATATGACTTTAAGTATATGATGGATGAGATCGATAGACTCGGTATCATTAGCGGTTTAATTCCTGAAAGTTCGTCATCATTTACAGCATTGGATACGGATTATATTGAACATTGGTTGCGCGTAAAATATAATTTTTCACCAAAATGGAACGTATCACTAATAGGTATGGTAAGTGATGCCTATTGGAAAGGCAACCCAGACCAAAATAACAATGACCACATTCGCACAGCTTGGGGAATAATTCCATCATTGGAGTATTCACCTTTTGAAAAGCTAAATCTTAAATTCTTCGTTTCCTACGTAGGCAGAAAATATGATTATACTGATTATGCCACTACAAATTTCGGATTGACTGATTTCAACACGGGTCAACTATTAGTTGGTTTTATTTCGCCTCTGAAATTTTTATAATACTTGATGCAAGATTCAAAATAAAAATGCCGATCACAACAAGTCGAAGCAGCCCTAAGCCTCCATTAAAATAGGATGGTATTTCCAATTAAATTTCTCAAAAAATGAATAGGCGAAAATTTATCGGTGTATCTGCGGGGACCATTGTGGTTGTTGCGGGAGGTTCAAGTTATTTATTCAGCGATAAATCTAATCTCATCAGGGATGATATCAAAATTGAGGATGCAGACAAATCACTGCTCAAGCTGGACGAAGCAGAAATTTTATACTTGGCTTCTCTTGCACCGAGCGGACATAACACACAACCTTGGTTTGTAAAATACATCGAACCCTATCATTGGATTGTTTGCAACGACAAAAGTAAATGGCTTCCAGCAGTTGACCCTATGCAAAGAGAAACCATATTATCGATCGGTGCATTCTTGCAAAATCTTGAATATGCTGCCAGTAATGCGGGCTATAATTGCCAATACGATCTATTGGCTTCTACCAATCAAGATGAGGATGTCGTGGATTTAAAATTGACCAAATCTGGCAGTGCGCCTGTATTCGATATCGATAAAATTAAGAATCGTAGAACACTTCGATCAAATTACGTCAATGATTTATTGAAAAAGGAAGATGCAATTTCCCTCTTTAATAATGAAACCGATTTCTTCAATTTTATACCAAATGGGTCAAAAGAATATCGTTATCTGAACGAACAGACCATTGAGGCAAACAGACTTCAATCCTATAGGGATGCCGCGGAAAAAGAACTGTCGGAATGGATACGATTTTCAAGTAAGGATGCAGCAAAGTATCGTGACGGGCTTACTACTGCAACTATGGAAATAGATGGAATACCGGGTTGGATCGTTAGAAACTTTTATGACAAAGGCAATGTGATGAAAAAAGATTTCAGGGATAAAAATATTGACATGGTTACGCAGCAGGTATGGCAATCGGCCGGATGGTTGTTGATTACGAGTAAAGACAATTCTGTTGCGGCATTATTAGAGACTGGAAAACGAATGCAACGGCTATTTTTAAAAGTAAGGGAGAAAGGTATAGCCATTCATCCGATGACGCAGATATTGGAAGAACCATCAACAAATCAGCAAATTAATAAGTCACTAGGCATAAGCGATAACATCCAATTTCTTCTAAGAATGGGATATGTGAAAAGTTATCCCGACCCCGTTTCATTAAGACGACCTGTTGATTGGTTTGTAAGAATATGAAAATGAAATGATGCTTAAATACATTTTAGCTTTTATCGTCATCATTCACGGCCTCTTTTATTTTATGGGGTTTGCAAAAGCATTTGACTATGGCAACATTGCCCAACTCACAAAAGAAATTTCAAAACCAATTGGCATCATTTGGCTACTTACTGCGTTTTTGTTTATTGCTGCTTCGATTTTGTTATTGCTAAAGAAAGAGGTCTGGTTACTTTTTGGCATAACAGCCGTAATCATTTCACAAACACTAATTTTTACTGTTTGGCAAGATGCAAAATTTGGCACTATTGCCAACATCATTATTCTTGCTGCAATACTATTAAACTACGGAAGATATCATTTTGAAAATGGTTATCAAAAAGATGTCAAAGGAAATATTCAGCGCACCAATACCCTTCAACCAGATTTACTGACTGTATCAGATTTACTGCCATTACCCGAGCCTGTGCGGCGTTACTTGAAATATATAGGCGCACTAAACAAACCCAAACTAAAAAATATACGTATTGTTTTTGAAGGGCAAATGAGAGAAAAAGGAAAAGATTTTTTCCCCTTTACATGCGAACAATATAATTTTTTTGATGAACCTACTAGGCTATTTTATATGAAAGCAAAAATGAAAGGCTTTACCGTTCTAGGATATCACAAATACAGTATTGCAACCGCTACGATGGATATAAAACTTTTTGGATTGTTTTCTGTCGTAAAAATAGCGGGAAAAGACATGAACCAAGCCGAAACCGTAACACTCTTTAACGACATGTGTTTGATGGCGCCTGCAACATTGATTGATAAGCGAATTACATGGGAAGCCATTGATAGCAATTCGGCAAAAGCCACTTTTACAAATCGTGGCATTACAATAACTGCCACTTTATATTTTAATAAAAAAGGACAATTAATTGATTTTATTTCCAATGATAGGGATGTACATCACTATCCTTTTTCTACCCCGGTAAATAACTACAAAAATATAAACGGCATAAACATAATGACACATGGGGATGCTATTTGGCATTACCCCGATGGCAAATTTGTTTATGGAAAATTTAATTTGAAGGAGGTTGAATACAATGTTTCGGAATTAAAATAACTGAATATGAAATTTAATAAAGTATCGCATCTTACCTACAGAATTCCAAAGAAACAAAAGATGGATCAACGTATTTCTTGGCATATAGACCATGCAGAACATTTCGGATACAGTACGATACCTGGAAATTTGAAGGTAGAAATAGAGCGGAGAAAATAGGAAATTATGAACATGGATACATCAAAATACAAAATAGTGCCTTACAAACTATAATATTTAGGGGTTTGTAAACTTTCTCTTTAAATTTTAATATGTTTCTACTTAAATTCCAAATAAAAATTAAGTAATCTACTCCAATTAATTTGTATTTTTAATTGTTAAATCACTAAATGCTTTCCCCAACTCCTTCATATCGTGGTTGAATTCAATTTGGAAAGTATCCCATTTTTCGTCCCCTTCATTTTTATAGTCTGCCAATTTTGCTTTCAATTCGGCATTCTTTTTTTCTATTTCAGCTAATTTCTTTTCCAGTATAAGCTTGTTCTCTGCACTCCCTTTAGCAATTTTTACTTTGAACTGAGCTATGCTTTCTTCATTTTTTGCTGTTATTTTTTCTGACTCTTCTTTAAATTGATTTATGGCATTATTCAAAGCTACATCAACATCTGCCATATTATCTTTGGCATCTTTTACCAAATCTTGAGACTTATCGACATTTTTTTCTTTCTCATTACAACCTGTTAACACCATTCCTGACAAAAATACGATTGCGGTAAGCTTAACTAATTTATTTTTCATTTTTATCTATTTAAAGGTGATTTAATTTTTGTGATTATTCATTCCGAAAATATATCTCGCTAGAATGATGATAAAAATCTCAAACAATTCCTCTTTTGTTTTGCTAAGTTTTATTTGAAGTTTTCCTAGCTTATATCAGTTATTGTTTCTTTTTTTCAACTTCATAACTTAGGTCGCTATCTGTTAAGACCACAAATTTTTGTTTGAGCTTCACTTTTTGTGGTTTCGAGTAGCCTTTGGTTTCCGCCATATTCATGCTTCCTAATGTATTAAGTTTCTTAGCCTACAAATTTGAAAAATTAAAGTCTTTACTTTCTTATATAAGCCTTACTTGTTTTTACATTATTCACACATTAGTATTGCTTTGAGCATACTACTAAAGCTTTATCAAGTTCAGGTTTAGTTTTAAATAGGTACATGTGAGAGAGATATTAAAATCCTTGGCTTCACAGTTTAAGAATTAGTAAAAAAAATAAGAACAAAAAGATTAGAATAAATATGCCTAGTTTATACCTTAACGGTAATGACTAGTTTTTAAGTTATGGAATAAGCTAAAAGATTTAAAGTGATAAGCTAAAAGATAAAAAGATTAGGACATAAAAACTGATTAACAATTTTTAAATGATTTCAAGATATTTTACTAGGTTTTGAAGGTGCGTTTTTACTCTTCATCCTTGTAATATACTTTTCTATTGCTAATGCTTGAGATTTAAAAACAAATTCAATTGTAGAGAAAACCAACCAATCTTTGGCCTTATAAGTAAACTTTCTCATTACTGAATTTTGATGAAAAGTAAGTCTAGTTTCTAAATTAGTAGTTTAACTTATATAAAATGGGTCGAATTTTTCTAAATAAAGAATTAAGACTAAATACATAAAAAAATCAAGACTAAATTAACAAATTGGATTTTCAAAATTACTCCCTTCCTAAAAACAGTAGAAAAGCAATTGCAATAATTAACCCTACTCGTATTCGTTGTATTATGGAAAGTTTTGTAAACAAAATTTCTATTTTTTTGAGTGTATTTACTATTGTTTTTGGCCTAGAATAATGGATAGTTTAGCTCTTAAAAACTCCACCTAGTTGTTTTTTTATTTTCAATAAGGAACTCACTAGATGGATAACACCAACCAATTAAAATGCTTATTCTGCTTGTAGTTCACCAGATTGAAGCGCCTGTTCGAAATGAGCAGCAATTACAGTATGACTTCCAAAAAACCGACCGCCATCAGTTCGTTTTATTTTTACTTCAGTAGTGCCATTCTTTTTTTCTTTAATAGATGTAATGACAACTTTTTCTCCTTCAACACTCTTATAATTAGCAATTCCACCTTTTTTGATAATAAAATTAGCTCTTGGAAATTTTATATGTTTAAAAGAGTTTGTCTCAGGTTGTCCTATCTCAAAGACATCGCCAACTTCTATATTAATTTGTGGTTCTGCACTAGTAGAATTTTGTGCATTTAGAACACTTACAGAGAATAACAGGGCAATAACATACTTTATCATAATTTATATATTTAAGGTTAAACATTTTTAAATCTTTATTTTTAAGATTTCCAATACTAAGAGCAAATGCTATGCCTATGAAAAATATAAAGTATGCTAAAAAATACAACTAATTGAATATTAGTTATTTAAAATTTATTTTAATAACTAAGTATTTTTTTAATCGGGGCGAATTTCCTCAATCGGGGTATATTCGACCAATAGTATTTCTTTAATTTATCAGGTAGTGTGCAAAAAATGGAAAGACGATACCACCCTCGGCGGAAAAAAGTGAGCCTAGTTAAATTATCAATAGCTCATTGTATTGTATTAGTTTAAAGCCGTAAATGTTCTGGTTCAAATTATCCGCTTTTAATGGTTCTCATCATACGTCCCGTCCAAATACTACTTCAGACTCTTCGTTACCACGCTTTTTTGTATCAGCTTTAATTGCCTGTTCCAGAAGTACCTTAATATCATTATTTTTAAAGTTAATGGCGTCGTTCAGGGGTGTATTCCCCCATCGGTCTTTCGGAGTCAGATAGACCTTCATACCAATGAGATGTCGAACCACCTCTATTTTACCTTCACATGCGGCCAAGTGAAGTGGTGTGCGCCCATCATAATCCGCTACATTTGGACTTACACCTTCTGCTTCCAACCTAAAAATTTCATCCAAGTCACCATGACTGGCAGCCCTGATTAGTTCCATCACCTTTGATGCGTGTAATTCACTTTCTTTTCTTCTAGGATTAATTTTATTCGAGTGGCCTATAAGTGAGTCATATTGATGAAAACTGAAGTGCTCTACAAGTCTTTTGCAAAAATCGACCCCACGAACACTATTGCCTAAATGGTCTAATCTTGGAGACCAAATACTGATACCCATAACATTGGGAATAACCAACATTAAAACCCCTGACACACCACTTTTAGCGGGCAATCCAATCTTAAATGCAAATTCGCCCGAAAAGTCGTACATGCCACAACTTAGCATAAGTGAAAGACAATTTTGTACAGTAGCGGGCTGAAAAATTACATCCCCGGTCAAAGGATTTGTACCTGCATTGGCCAGTGTAGCGGCAGCAACCGAGAGATCATTAGTACAAGATTCGATTGAGCAACATTGAAAATAGAATTCTAAGGTTTCCGTTAGATTCGTTTTTTCAGGAAATGCATTTTTCTCACGCATAAAATAAGCCAACGCAAAATTTCTATCAGCTGTCTGACGCTCGGACAGATACACTGAATTATTAAAGCTTACTTGCTTCCCCCCGCAAAGTGCCTGCCATGTTTTACTAACCTTATCGAAACGATCCGCAATGTTGTTTTCCCTATCTATAAGGGAAGCGCTCATAATTGCTCCTGCATTAATCATGGGATTATGGGGAATGCCCCTAGTATTCAATGTTAGCTCATTAAATGAATGTCCGCTAGGCTCCCGTCCGACATGATTATGCACTTTTTCCTCGCCCAGTTCTTCTAGGGCGAGACAATAATTAATTGGCTTGCATGAAGACTGAAGGCCGAAATTGACCGTAGCATCCCCAAGTGAGAATCGTTGTCCATCAACGGTACAAATGGAAACAGCATACTGGTCGGGATTTACCCGGGCTAATTGTGGGATATAATCCGCAACATTTCCAGCTGTATTTTTTGAGGACTCCAAAAAAATCTTTTCAACCTGTTTTCGGAATAATTCAAAATCAGGAATTACTAAGTTTTCCGTAAGTGATTTTTTAATCAATGTATTCTGCTTAAGAATTTCATTGAAATCAACCTTTGTTATGGCTTTATATATTTTTTTTTCCTCTCCCCTTAAATTAAAGGCACTTAGCACCTCTTGTATTCTAGGATCATCGAGTAATATTCCCGCGCGGACCAGTTGAACTAAAAACTTATCCGACTCAATTATCTTTTTCTTGTCATGATCCAACATGTTAAAAAGTGAATCAGCTGTATTGTTTTCAATTTGCGTAGTAGTAATCATTTGCTATAATTTTAGTTGAAAAGAGAGAAGAGAAGTCCGTCTAAGATTGTCTCTCTCCAATTAGTTTTACCCTTATTAATTTAATATTTCCGCTGGTACGGTATTCAATTTTTTTTGCATTGGTAAGTGTTGTAGTCCGGTCGTTTATTCTCCAACCATTTTCCGCCGTTGATAAAGAATTACATACTAATGCTCCCCTATCGCTATACCGAATGAAAAGTGGTCGATAGCCAGGGTATACGAGTTGTAATCTCCGCGTTTTTGACCTCGATCCGTTGTGTATTCATAGAATAAGTAGCCAATAGACGAATAGCTGTTATTTTAAAAATGATTTTTTTAACCTATTTATAATTTTTTTAGTTTTACAAATGCAAAATTATACAGGAATGAAGAATATTGTCAGCACAAGTCCGACGAATTCGTAATCATTTACGACAGGCTTATATAATAAAACTGAAGGATTAGAACAATTCCGACATTTGGTGCTTTAATTCTGTTTTTGAAGTAAAGAAGAAGGGCTTAATCCAAACTCCTTTTTGAAAGACTTAGAGAAGTACGATGGATTTGAAAAACCCGTTTGGTATGCAATTTCGGCAATATTATGATGATTTTGAAGAAGAAGTTCCTTGGCGCGGTGCAAGCGTACAGAAGAAATCAATTGAATCGGAGACTTGTTGGTGATGGACTTAAGTTTGCGTTGCAGCTGCCGTTCACTAACGCCAATTTCCCTACAAAGAAAATCAACTCCAAAAAGTTCGTCGTCAAGATGTGCATCAATGCATTGTAATACTTTATCCAATATAGAATTATATTTTGGAAGTTGGTAAGGGTAAATGAGATCCGCATGGTTATCGACTCTAGCGACATCCGTAACTGAATATAATAGGAGTGATTCACCTGATACGTTTTCAATTACCGTTTTATTGGCTGTGAAATTTAATCCTGCCCCGGCTAAAAGATATTTTACGGTCTGCGTAACCAAAATTTCATTGGACTGGGCCCCTTTAAAAATAGACGCTATCAAGGAACCTGTTTCTTTGCTTATAAAATGGGACTCATCTACCGCACCTTCTTTGATATGGATACCTATAACAATTTGTGCATTTAAGCTTTTTGCGGTATCGATCAGACCAAACGCACAATTAATTGCTTTGCTTGGGCCTTCAAAATTTGCGATAAAGGTTTGTCCATCGCCTTGAATAATTTTACCACGGTATTCTTCGACGTATTGCGCAAAAAACTCCTGCTGATCATCATTAGGTCTTTGATTTGAGATGATCCTTGCGGCGCCAATAGTGAAAAGCTGTTGCTGATAATTCTTGTCAGGATTTTCCTTTAAGATGAACAACTTCATTTGATGAAGTACTTCCTTTGTATTGCCAACCCAAAAAAGATGATCACTGCCCTCTAACTCTACAAATTGGGCTCCCTCTATTCGCTCAGCAATAAATCTTCCTTCCTCGATTTTCACATCGATGTCATTTGTTCGTTGCATGATAAGTGCAGGGATCTTTATAGAACTCAAGATATTAATGATATCTACCTGGGTATTCATTTTTGTGAGCATGAGTGCCGCTCCCGGACTGGCTCCTGAACGAAAATAATTTGCCAACCAATCCATGAACACCTTATCATCTGCTTTAGAGGGGGCAAGAAATTCAAGACCCATGTCCCCACTACCCCAACTATTCTCGATCATATCATAAACACCTTGACGTTGCTCATCAGTAGGTGCCCATGGATAATTTACTGCATATCTACGTTTAGCAAATATTCCAAAAGTTATTAAGGAAATTGTACGATTGGGATAGGTAGCAGCAAATAAAGCAGAAACAGTACCTCCTTCCGAGTGCCCGAACAGGATGGCCTTTTTTGAATGTACAGCGTCCATTACGGCTCGGATATCATCCATTCTTTCTTCTAGGGTAGAAAGCTCTACAATGCGATCAGAAAGTCCGGTTCCACGTTTATCGAATAAAATGACCCTAGCAATTTTGCCAAGTTCCAATAAAAAATCGACCAGTTCCGGACATGCCCACATCCAATCAATATTAGAAACCCATCCTGGAATATAAACCATGTCGATTTTCCCCGAACCAAAAACTTGATATGCAATATTGATGTTGCCACTTTTGGTATATTGCGTGTTAGGTTTCATTAATAATTAGATTTTGGTATGTTTATTCTTTAATGTATTGAAAGTTAACTAACTATAAATTAGAACAAAAGAAAAAAAATCCTTTGTCTGCCTTTGATATTGGTTTAACATTAACCAATGCTACTCCAAGATCTCAGTAAGGAGTCTTATTTATTTAGGAGTTTCCCTTAAACTATTATTTAAAGGAACCTAATGTAACCTTAATCTCTCAAAGATAAAAAATTATATTATTTACTTGCAACCGCCTCAAAATTGACTCCTCGGAATTATCTAGCTTATCACAATTTGATATGTCAATATTTTTACTAACTAGCGATAGCTTTAGCGGGAATAGGGTAACTGTTGTAACCAATAAAAGAGAGGCCTTATAATTGCCTCTCTTTAGCTAATCACAATTCTGCCAATGCATCAGTCGCACTACCAAATTGGAAACCTGTATATCGAAAAATTAATACTATATATTAAATAAACGTCAGGTGAATTTGATTGAGTGATACTTCTTTTTTGGTGTTCTATAACCATCCTGCATTGGGATTATATTATCTATACGGTAATTCTGATTGCTTGTATCTATTACTTTTTAAGTTTTTATAATCAAATATCGTGTTATTGACTTTTTTATCAAGTACTTTTTTTGACCTTAAAATTTAATTGGAATTCCTTCCCAACGTTCAACGTTCCTTTTTGGATCTTTTTGTAATTTAGCTTGCCCTTGATATAAGATTCCAAGGCTTGATTATTGGTATCGATGGTAAGGATCACAATTTCTCCTTTCTGATTTAAAGTAAAAAAAATATTCGCTTGGATTATTTCACTCTCAAATTCGATATTCGGGGTTTCGAGCATCTCGATAATTTGCTCCCGTAACATTTGATCGGGCAGTATTCCAGGATTCGAGGCCATCACCGCGGTTACACTAAATAACAATACTAATTTGGTAAACACATTTTTTTTCATGATACTAAGTTTTTAAGTTTAAAATTCGACGGCAAAAGTAGTATGGTTGCTGTTGGGCGACATGCACAATTACGCCAAAATACCTAACATTTCCGACAAGTGTGTATAGCAAATCCGACATCCTAGGACGTTTCCGGCAAACTTGTTAAACTTGGTTTTTACAATTAAGTTTTTATTCTCTCATAATTCCAGCAAATAAGATTCTCCCATAAATCGAACGATTTTTAACACTCAGTAGAAATAAAACTCGTCCCAAATACTTACCCCAAAACTTTGCGCATGGAACCTGTTTCGATTTTATAGTATTCCGTCAGATAGGCGTCAAGTAAAATCGAAATAGGGCGCAACTTGCTTATGCAAAAGCAGGTTTGTTTCCTTATTTGCCGTTCAACCAACTGGTTTTAAGTTAAACAATTGGCATACTTTTCGATTTATTACAATGGGAACCTTGAAGATTTAAGTGGGAACCTCCAAGGGAACCTTTTTTACCCAAAAACTTGACAAGTTGACTTTTTATTGAAAAGAATGAAAATGCTTTT
>JBGSQM010000153.1:0-83760 GCA_041738035.1 Cellulophaga sp. | reverse complement strand
AATATATCCTAGTTTACTTTAAATTTTATAAATCGTGTTTTATAGTGTGTGGATTTATCCACTTACTTTGTCCCTTTAATATGTTATGCTTCGGCTAATTAGTAGTCAAAGTAATTAAATTATTGCCTTGCCTTCTGTATTACCCCTTTGAGGGTCAGGAGGCTTGAGCTTCGTTTTAAGGTGGCCATGGCGATGGGGTCCACCCCTTACCATTCCGAACAGGGAAGTTAAGCCCATCTGCGCCGATGGTACTGCTATATCAAGTGGGAGAGTAGGTCGCCGCCTTTTTTAAACCAAAGTCCTTCATAGAAATATGAAGGACTTTTTTTGTTGGTAGAATTCCTAAGTACTTAGAATCTTCGTTTGTTTCTTATAATAGTTTATTATTTTTGTAAAATACCAATAGATAAAAATAGAATTAATGACAAAAGTAAATACCTATAAAAAAGAAGAAATATTAAATACTATTTCACACGGTATAGGCATTATTTTGAGTATTCTTGGCTTTTTTTTACTTCTAAATAGAAATTCAGATAAAAGCGAATATGCTTTGTTGGGAATTATAATCTTTTCATTTTCGATTGTATTATTATATTCCGCTTCAACAGCGTATCACGCTATTGCAAAACCTAGTTTAAAAAAGAAATTTAGAATTTTAGACCACATCAGTATTTATTTTTTAATTGCTGGCACTTATACACCTGTGGCCTTAATCACTTTAATAAACGGAAATGGTTGGTTGATTTTGGTTGTAGTTTGGGCCATCGCCTTGTTTGGTACTGTTTTAAAACTATTTTTCACAGGAAAATTCGAAATTTTGTCGCTATTACTGTATGTAATCATGGGATGGCTCATCATTTTTGATTTTCAAAATTTAATGACTTCCACTTCTTCGTTAGGGATAAATTTATTAATGCTAGGTGGTGCTTTTTATATGATAGGTATCCTCTTTTATGCTATTCGAAAAATTCCTTATAATCATTTTATATGGCATTTGTTCGTTTTAGGAGGCACCATCAGCCACTGGTTATTTATTTATATAGATGTAGTTTAATCCATAAAAATACGCTAGGCCCTGCCTTAAGTATTGCGATTGAATAATGATTTTATTCAAAGAATAAATACAGAAAAGTCTAGATTCTGACTACCATAAAGAAGGTCTTAGGACTTGCCGAACTGTGGTCTAGTTTATGATAACTCGCTGTCTGTGATTGTAGTCTAATCCATGAATACGTCTTCGAAATCGTTAAAGAAAGCTTCAAAGTTTATCATTTTTTCGTGTAAGAAAACCATCGTTTCTTGCCATGTGTTTTTATTGTGGATAGAAACCTCTTCCTTTAAGACATAAATTCTTGAAATTTCAGTTTCATTTTCTAAATAGGACTGTTCTTCGAATTGAATTTCAGAAAGGTAATTTTCAGTAAGAACCGCTTTTAAAGAAATTAGTTTTGTCCATAAATCAATCCTTTTTTCTAAATTTTTGTTTTCGATATCCAATGATACCATAGCTTTATTGGTGTCAAAATGAAATTTAAAAGAAAAGTCTTTGATTTTAGTATCGTACAAAATCCATTTTCTAGGAAATGATTTTCCAAAAGCTATCCAAAATTCTTGTCTTAACTGTTTTGCTTCACTTTTACTAAACATCTATAATAAATATGCTATTCCAACCCCTATAATAATAACGACTAATTTTCCTAAATTAAACTTGTGCCCCTCTGAACTTTCGAATAATATGACTGTTGATATATGTAAAAAAACACCAACGGCCATAGCATTTAATTGTGATGATATGCTAGATAAGAAATCAACATTGCCCGCTAAAAATGTTCCTAGTGGTGTCATGACAGAGAATAATGCCATAAATAGGAAGGCATTTATAGGTTTTATTTTTGAGTTGATTAAAAAGATACTTAATATGATGGCTATCGGAATTTTATGGATTAATATTCCGTATAACATGGTATGGTGATGGTCTATTGGAACACCTTCTAAAACAGAGTGTACCGATAAGCTTATGAATAAAAGCCATGGAAAAATTGTTTTTTCTTTATCAACATGCACATGTCCATGCTCTGCTCCTTTGGAAAAAAACTCTAGAAAAATTTGAAGTAAAATGCCAAACATGACAAAAACCCCCATTGTTTTTGCATCCGAATTTTGGTATATTTCTGGGAAGAGCTCAAAGATGGTTAATGCCAGTAAAAATGCTCCACTAAATGCTAAAAGTAATTTTATACCTTCCTTTTTTTGAGGTTTTGTGATATAAACGAAAACGAAGCTGATCAAAACAGCTAAAATGGGTAATAAATAGTTCATTCTTTTTAACTAGGATTTATAAATTAACCTTAGGGCATAAAATTAATGTATTTTTGTGGTTCTATTTAAAAATAGGTATGGAGAATAATTTTAAGATGGTTGCCAAGACTATGTTTGGTTTTGAAGAAATTTTGGCTAAAGAGCTAAGAAAATTGGGTGCAACGAATATTGAAGAAGGTATCCGAAGTGTTAGTTTTGAAGGCGATAAGGGTTTTATGTATAAAGCAAATTTATGTTTACGTACGGCCATCAAAATAGTGAAACCGATACACTCTTTTACAGTAACGAGTGAAGAAGATTTATATAAAAAAATCTATGCTTTTGATTGGAGCGATTATCTTTCTACAGAGTCTACGTTTGCGATTGATACCACGATAAATTCTGAAACTTTTACGCATTCACTTTATGTTTCGCAAAAAGTTAAAGATGCCATTGTAGATAAATTTAGGGATACTGATGGGAAAAGGCCTGATGTTGATATTAAATTTCCAGATATTAGAATCAATATTCACATTCAAAGAGACCATTGTAATGTTGCTCTTGACACTTCTGGACGCTCATTACATCAAAGAGGCTACAAAACGGCGACCAATATTGCACCTATAAACGAAGTTTTGGCTGCTGGCTTGCTATTATTAAGTGGTTGGGATGGTCAGTGCGATTTTCTGGATCCAATGTGCGGTAGTGGTACTATTTTGGTTGAGGCTGCTATGATTGCCTGTAATATTCCCGTGAACATCAATAGAAAAGAATTTGCTTTTGAAAAATGGGATGATTATGACCAAGATTTATTCGATAAAATTGTAGAAAGTTCTTTAAGTAAAACTCGCGAGTTTCATTTTAAAATTGCTGGGTATGATAAAGCACCCTCGGCAATACAAAAAGCGCAGGATAATATCGAAAATGCCAATTTATCAGATTATATAAAAGTGGGACAATTTAATTTTTTTGAAACTGAAAAAACAGTAGAAACTCATTTGCATATATTATTTAATCCACCATACGGGGAACGTTTAGATATTGAGATGGAAGAGTTCTATAAAAATATTGGAGATACCTTAAAACAACATTATGCAGGTACTGATGCCTGGTTAATTACTTCAAATTTAGATGCTTTAAATCATGTAGGCTTAAGGCCATCAAGAAAAATTAAGGTTTTTAATAGTCAATTAGAGTCCAAACTCGTGAAATACGTTATGTATGCAGGAAGTAAGAAAGCAAAACATAACATCGAAATTTAATTTTATACGATGTCCTTAAAAAACAGAGCCTTAGTTTTTAATTTTATAAGCTTTGCCTTATTATTTATTTTTACTAGGTATGTAATAATTGATTATTTTTCTTTGGCTACTTTAACGAAATCTATTATCTCTGCCGTAATAGCTACTATTTTAGCACCAAAATTTATGGTATCAAAAACAAAGGAGGGTAGTAAATTAATGCTAAAATGGATTTTCATCAAAGGATTTAAAACCCTATAAATTAGTCTTCTATGGTAGTTTTTTCTTTTACCTTTACTTCTTTTTTCTTTTTATAAAGCGGAATAAAATAGGTGATGGAGTAGTTGTAGCTTCCGCCAAACTTGCTATTATCGGTAACTTTATTAAAACCAGGTATCCATAAATTAGGAAAACGATCGCTTTCAGAGTTAGTAATTAAAATTCCGAGACGAACACTGGCACCTAAATATACATTTGAAAATAACTCTACTTTTGTGCCTATTACGGCTTCAATCCAAGAAGCATTTAAACCACTAAATTCTTCGGCAACATCAGATCCAAATGCAAATTGTTGATTTTCAAAATACCTATTGGTGCTAAAAATTTGATAATTATTCAAGGTGTTGCCAAACGTACTAAACGCATATCTCCCTCCAACATGAATTAAATTATTCATGCCAAACCAATTTTCGTAAATATTAAAGTCCACGCCTGCCTTTAAATAGCTTCCTGAGGTGGTAAAATTGTATAAATCTTCTTGTATTGTAATTTTTTCAGTGCCTAATTCTGCAGCCAAATATAGGTTTTGTTTAAACCTATAATCACCCACTAATTCTAAACCTGTATAGTCTTCATTTAGGCTGGCACGCAATATTTTGCTTAAATCTACGCCAACTCTAAGACCGTATTCTTGAGTTTTTGGCACGGTATCTTTAGGCTGTAAATCTATTGGTTTGCTTTGCGATATGGCTAAAGAAACCATCAAAAAAAGGCAGCCATTAATGATAAATTTTAACATGTGCAGCATTTTGATTTTCAATAGTATCATTTGATATTTCAATTCTTTTTATCCAATTATTAGTGTCAGCTGTAAGGGTTTGTGATAAACTCTCGTAATTTGCAATGAAGCCACAGGCTCTAGAAATAAAAACCTCTTTGGTGGTGTATGTAAAAGTGATGATGTCTTCATTATCATTCAAAACATCGGCGGTGGCATTTGTGGTTAAACTAAAAATTGTACTTAATGCCTCTATGCGCAAAGGTAGTTGAATGGAATCCGCAGCAGTATTAGGGATAATACTACCCAAAGTGTCATTGGCTATTTGTCCTCTGACTCTTAAATTTGGCGGTGCTTTGAGGGTATCATCATCTGTATTATTATCATAAAACCGAATGACCATTAAAGGGGTGTTCCCGTCCACACAAATATCATCTTTCTCACAGGCGTTGATACCCAAAAAAACGATAAAGAGAAGGACTGTAAATTTTAATTTCTTCATTTTTCTTGTATGCTTTAAATTTCATCGTTTTTCCAAAAGTACAACATTTTCAACATGGTGCGTTTGCGGAAACATATCTACAGCTTGAGTTTTTGTAATGGTATAAATATCCTTCATCATTTCAAGATCCCGAGCTTGTGTAGCACTGTTGCAACTTACATAAACGATTTTTTTTGGGGCAATTTTCAGGATTTGCACAACCACATCTTTGTGCATTCCGTCTCGTGGTGGGTCGGTGATAATAATATCTGGTGTGCCGTTTTGAGCAATAAAATCAGAATTAAAAATAGTTTTCATATCGCCAGCGAAAAAAACAGTATTATCAATGTTGTTTAAAATGGCATTGGCTTTGGCGTCTGCTATCGCTTCTGGAACGGCTTCAATACCAACCACTTTTTTGGCTTTTTTTGCTAAAAATAGAGCAATAGTTCCTGTTCCAGTATATAAATCATATAACAATTCATTTCCTGTTAATCCTGCGAAATCTCTAGTGATTTTGTATAACTCGTACGCTTGTTCAGAATTAGTTTGATAAAATGATTTTGCATTTATTTTAAATTTGAGGCCTTCCATTTCCTCAAAAATATGATCACGACCCGCAAAACATATTATATTTTGGTCGTAAAGGGTATCATTTTGTTTACGGTTTATAACATATAAAAGGGAGGTAATTTCAGGAAAAGTTTTAGAAAGATGATTCAAAATCAATTCTCTCTTAATTTTATCATTTTCAAAAAATTGAATCATTACCATAATTTCTCCTGTCGATGCCGTTCTAATCATCAAAGTGCGCAATAAACCATATTGATTTCTGGGATTAAAGAATGACAATCCGTTTTCCAGCGCAAAATCTCTAGTGGCGAGTCTTATAGCATTAGAAGGGTTTTCCTGTAAATGACAATTTTTGAGGTCTAAAATTTTATCCCACATGCCTGGAATATGAAACCCTAATGCGTTTTTATCTGTAATTTCCGCGGTAGAGTTAATTTCATCAATCGATAACCATCTGCTATCAGAAAATGAGAATTCCATTTTATTTCTATAAAAATATTGCTTTTTAGAACCAGCAATGGCATTGCTTTCTGGAAGTTCAAGATGACCAATTCGTCTCAAATTATTTTCAACCTCTTTTTGTTTGTAAAAAAGTTGATGTTCATAGCCCATATCTTGCCATTTACAACCTCCACAAGTTCCAAAATGTTGGCAAACGGGAGCAACTCTTTTTTCTGATAAGCTATGGAAATGTATGGCAACGCCCTCGAAGTAGGCTTTACGTTTTTTATTTACTTGTACATCAACTACATCCCCAGGAACGGTATTGGTTAAGAAAATTACGCGACCATCAGGAGCTTTGCCAATAGTTTTTCCTTTTGCACCCGCATCCACAATAGTTACATTCTCAAAAATAGTTCTATTATTTTTTTTACGCATGGCGCAAAAATAGAATGTTTTTAGATAAATAATACCAATTTTACAAGAGTTCTTTTAATGAAGCCATCATGTTGAGAAAACTAGTTACCCAAATAATTTTAGAATTGTAAAAGAATTTGTAATTTTAAAGCTCTACGAGGATGATTTCTCTCCCACGCTGAATTTTTGTTCCGATAACTATCGTGATTACAAAAAGATAAAGGTACAGAAGGAATTGATAAAGTTTTATTTAAAAAAGTACATTCATGTTAGTTTTAGAAAAAATCACCTCTAAAGATGCTATTTCATTAGAAGAAAAACACGGAGCCCACAATTATCATCCCTTACCTGTAGTTTTAAGCAGAGGAAAAGGTGTTTTTGTTTGGGATGCCGAAGGAAAGAAGTATTACGATTTTTTATCGGCTTATTCTGCCGTAAATCAAGGGCATTGTCATCCAAAAATTGTGGATGCTATGGTTCAGCAAGCACAAACATTGAGCCTTACCTCAAGAGCTTTTTATAATGATGTTTTAGGAAAGTATGAAAAGTATGCCACTGAAACTTTCGGTTTTGATAAGCTTTTGCCTATGAATACTGGTGCTGAAGCGGTGGAGACTGCTTTGAAAATTTGCAGAAAATGGGGTTATGAAAAAAAGGGAATTCCAGAGAATAAAGCTCAAATTGTCGTTTGTGAGAATAATTTTCATGGAAGAACAACCACTATTATTTCATTTTCAAACGACGTGGGAGCACGTAAAAATTTTGGCCCTTATACAGAAGGCTTTATAAAAATCGAGTATGATAACATAGCGGCTTTAGAAGAAACTTTAAAAAACAATGAGCATGTTGCTGGTTTTTTAGTGGAACCTATTCAAGGAGAGGCAGGAGTTTACGTGCCTTCGGAAGGGTATTTAAAAAAGGCTAAAGCATTATGTGAAGCCTACAATGTATTGTTCATTGCGGACGAAGTACAAACAGGAATTGCAAGAACAGGGCGTTTGTTAGCGACTTGCGGTAATTGTACTTGTGCAGATAAACATTGTAGCGGAACGCCAGAGGTAAAAGCAGATATTTTAATTTTAGGTAAAGCACTTTCTGGCGGTGCTTACCCAGTTTCGGCTGTTTTGGCGAATGATGCTATTATGGGAGTTATTAAACCTGGAAATCACGGAAGTACTTTTGGTGGTAATCCGGTTGCTGCGGTAGTGGCTATGGCTGCCTTAGAGGTAGTTAAAGATGAAAAGTTAGCTCAAAATGCCTATGAATTAGGGGAGTTATTTAGAAATGAGTTAAACAAATTTATTCCTACTTGCAGTTTAGTGAACGCCGTACGCGGAAAGGGTCTCTTGAATGCAATTTTGGTGAACGACACCGAAAATAGCACTACCGCATGGGACATTTGTATGGCATTAAAAGAAAACGGATTGTTAGCCAAACCAACGCATGGAAATATCATACGTTTTGCACCGCCTTTGGTCATGACTAAAGAACAATTGTTAGATTGCGTACGTATTATTACCAATACTTTAACGCAGTTTGAGAAAAGTAAATAGCATCTTAATTGTTATAATTAGATATCCAATTTGACTGTACATTTTATGTTTGCAAAATTGGATTTAACTAAAAAATCCCGAGACTTTTTAAGGTTTCGGGATTTATTTATTTAGTGATGAATTTATTTTAAAAATTACCTTCGGAGGCCGCAGCAAACACAAAAGCCATAATTACACCAAAATAGAGCAATGCAATCAGCAATCCAATGGCTGCTAACCCGAGCCCAATGTAAGAAAGTATTTTCCCTGTTTTTACATTTTCAATTCCAGTATATTGTCCTGAACTTTCAGCGTAAATGCGTTCTGCTTTTTTAGCATTAGAAAGACTTATAAAACTAAATATAGCTCCAAAAGGCCCACAGCAAAAAAGGGTTAATACAATAGATAAAATTCCGAAAGTTAGGGCATTGCTGGCGCCTGGTAATGGTTCTTGGTGCATAATTTTATACTATTGTTCCACTCCGTATTGTTCCATAATTGTCTTAAATTGCTCCATATATGCATCCCAACCGCCTATTTGCATAATAGAAAATACCGTGTAAATCAAAGTTAAAACGCCTAAAGCTAATCCTATAATAGCTAGTATTTTAGCAGTTTTTAAAGTACTGAAATTTGAATAGTCTTGAGGGTTTTGGTTGTATAATTTAGTATCCTTATTCACTAATAATAAAGCTATTCCAGATAAAATAATTCCTCCAATACCGGCGCTAAAGCAGCAACATAGGAATGATACAATAGACAAAACTATTGAAATAGTAACGTTAGGTAATTTTTGTTGTTCCATAATTTAAAGGGTTTAGTTGTTTTTAAAATTTAATGTTGATTGATTAATATTGATTGGCATCCAAATTTTCTTGCCATTTTCTTGAGAATTCTTCTGACCATTCACTCCATCCTACTTGAGATATCCAGAAAATTAGATATGCAATAAATAAAATATTTAGTACTAAAGCTATAATTGCAACAATGCTGCCAGTTTTAATAGCACTTATGTTATCATATAATTCTGGATTGGCTTGGTACATTTTTTGTGATTTGTTCGCTATAAAAAAGGCAATAGCAGCGGGAATAATTCCTAATCCTGCAAAACAACAGCATAGATAGCCAAGTACACTTAGCACTATAATCATGGTTGCATTAGGTAATTTTTGTTTTTCCATTATATTAAGATTTATAGGTTATAAAAATTTCAAAAAATAATTCATCAATATCAAAAATACAGTTACTGAGGTCAATGAGATGATAATGGTATTACTAAATTTAATTTTATAAAAATTGTCCAGCAATAAAAATCCAAATAACAATAGTAAAGAATAAATAGCAGGATACATTTTAAAAGCCGCCACAAAATCTCCCTGTAATAGCAGGGATAATGAGCGTTGAATACCACATCCAGGGCAATCCAATCCGAAAATTTGCTTGCTAAAACATGGAAGCATATAATCTTCTACCTTTAAAAATAATATTACTAACTGCATTTTAAGTGAAAATAAATTTCATTCCCGAAAATTACTATTATTTTTAACCAATGAAAACAAAACAAATAATTTATTTTCTGCTTATAATTTTTGGTGCTATACTCATGGGTTTTGGCAATGCCTTTATAAGAAAAGAATATGCCTTGGCTTTAGGGATTATTATTTTGATGTTTGGAGTTTATAAAACAAGTACTTCTTGGAAAAATTTGGAGGAGGAAACAAAAGAGGAGGAACATGAATTTTAACATAGGCGATAGGGTAGAAGCTATGGATGATACTATTACAGGTATTGTTAAAGCCATACATGGCGAAAAAATGACAGTTTTAAGTGATGATGGTTTTTTATTAATCTACGAAGCGTCTGATTTAATTAAAATGGTAGATGACCGTAATTTGACAGTTTCAAATTTCGAAATCGCAAAAATAAAGTCCGAAAAAGCCATCGGTAAACGTAAAAATGCCCCTGTTTTGAAGTCTAAAGAGCGTGCTGCTCCCAAAATGGAAGTAGATCTGCATATTCATCAACTAATACCTTCAGAAAGGGGATTGTCAAATTTTGATAAGCTAAATATTCAGCTTGAGACCGCTAAAAGGCAGTTGGATTTTGCGATTAGTAAAAAAATCCAGAAAGTAGTTTTTATTCACGGTGTGGGCGAAGGTGTTTTGAAAGAAGAATTGTATTTTCTTTTTGGAAGGTATGACAATGTTAAGTTTTACGATGCTGATTATCAAAAATACGGCTTTGGCGCTACCGAGGTCTATATTTATCAGAATGTTAATTCGTAGTTACCGTTCCAAAATTACTTACGGATAAGTCGGTTATTCTTTGGCCTTGTGTGGTTTCCAGTGTAATTTTTGTAATGGCAATTTCATGTTCAAAAATGGGTTCGGCTACCGTGCCAGCTTGTATGGTTGTTATCTTTATTGTAGCTTGAGAAGCAATAATTTCTTCAATTACCGCAGGTAATAAAGGTGGAACGTCATCACAAAAATAATTTTTAGTGGCCGCCGCAGAAAAAATGCGATAAATAATTTTTGTGCTTGTAGCTGCAGTAATTTCAAGATCTACAACGCCTACTTCATTTTTGAGCACGTTAGCGCCAATAATCATAATTAAGGCTTCATTATTACTAAGTTTAAATAAGATATTGGTTTGGGCGATACCAACTTCCTCACAAGTTTGTAAAGTAACATTATCAAAATCTAAAGTTTCAATATTTAAATCGCCGTCATCACAAGAGAACATGACAAGACAAATTATACAGCTAATTAGTTTTTTCATCAATACGTATATTTACAAAGAGAAAATTTAGATACATTGGTGTTTAAGAATGGCTAAATTTATATTGTTCAAATTTACAAGATTTACAGGGAATTTTCCTAGAGGTTTATCTTCAATTTGTGATAAATTAACTTTAATTCCTTTAATTTTGTCGCTTTTTATAAGCTAATATATCATGCAAAAAGTCTATTTAGATAATGCAGCAACAACTCAGGTTAGGGCTAATGTCATTCAAAAAATGCAGGAAGCTTTAGCGGAAAGTTACGGAAATCCTTCTTCAACGCATAGTTTTGGACGCGCTGCTAAAACGGCAATCGAAAAAACTAGAAAAACGATTGCTAAGTATTTAAACGCACATCCATCCGAAATAATTTTCACTTCGGGCGGTACCGAGGCGGATAATATGATTTTAAGATGTGCTGTCCGCGATTTGGGAGTAAAAACGATAATCACTTCTAAAATAGAACATCACGCAGTTTTACATACGGTCGAGGCTTTAGCGCAAGAGTATGGTATTCAAGTGGCCTATGTAAACTTAGATGATTACGGAAATCCTGATTTGGAAAATTTGGCATTGCTTTTAAAAAAAGACGATGCTAAAAAATTAGTGAGCTTAATGCACATTAATAATGAAATAGGGAATATTTTAGATATAGTTGCGGTGATTGACTTATGCAAAAAAAATAAAGCCCTTTTTCATTCAGATACGGTGCAATCTTTAGGGCACTACCCTTTTGATGTTCAAAAAATTCAGGCTGATTTTTTAACCGCTGCAGCGCATAAATTTCATGGGCCAAAAGGTATTGGTTTTGCTTTTGTAAAACGAAACTTACCTATAAAACCTATTTTAGTCGGTGGTTCACAAGAAAGGGGATTTAGAGCAGGCACTGAAGCTTTTCACAATATTGTGGGCTTAGAGGAAGCTATTATTTCAGCTTATGATAACATGGAACAAGAACAAGCCTATATTTTAGATTTGAAAGCATATTTTATTCATCAAATAAAAACGGCTTTGCCTAATGTTATTTTTAATGGACATTCTGGCGATGTAGAAAAAAGCACATACACCTTGGTAAACGTAAGATTGCCTTTTGATGAAAAAAAATCGCAATTACTATTATTTCAATTAGATATAAAAGGTATTGCCTGTTCCAAAGGAAGTGCCTGCCAATCAGGTAGCGATTTAGGCTCGCATGTTTTAACAGAAATTTTGAGTGCCGAAGAAATGAAAAAACCATCTATTCGTTTTTCATTTTCAAAAGATACCACGAAGCAGGAGTTGGATTATGTGATTAATGAATTGCGACTTTTTTCTAATACATAGTTTTTTTAGCTTAGCACTTAACGCCAATTGTGAATATTTTTTTCTCCCTTGTGGGTAGTTGTTTAAGAAAAGCATCTCTACGCAGCTCTTTTTAATCTGAGAAACTTTGTGTAACAATCCTTTCAAGCCTATTTCACGGAGTTACAAAGCGTCATGACTGACGATTTATAGGGAGAAAAAAATTATATAGCGCAGCTCTTTTAACTAAATGCCTTTTCCATGCCAATTGAATACTTTTTCAGCCAAAAACTATTTTTCTTTTTTAACCCGTTCCGTATCGTAAGGAAATTTTTTGGTCGCTTGTTTCATCATTACATCAATTAAATCTTGGGTATTTTTGCCAGATTTTTTATTGATTTTCTTTTCATAACGCCATAGTAATTTACCAGATTCGCCATCACTTATTTTAATACCTATTCGCCCGTAATTTGCATCACCTAAAATATAATCAACAAAGCTAAACTCGGTCTCAATGCCTTTTGATAATAAAATATTTAAGTCGGTGTTGCCACTAATTATTCCATCAACGTTTAAAATTTTACACAACTCTTTAATACTATAAATATCAATATTTTCATAAGTAATATTATTTTGTGCTAATATGGCATTCGTGTTTTTGGTATTTTGAAAATCTACCGTAAATTTCTTTTTCTTTTTGGGTTGTAAAAAATAAATTTCCAAGGCATGCTGTACAGCATAGCCTTCTTTTTGTTCTAATACTTTTTTTTCTTCCTTTGTATGTGTTTGTTTCAAATCTAAATGCGTAAAAAATGGCAAAATAGCCAGTTCTTTATGATTTTTTGACAACTCATCAAATCTTGGACTTTCATAAATATCTTTTTGGGCTAAGGTTATGGCAGTTGTTAATAACAATAAAATAATACTTATGTTTTTCATTTTTCTATTTTCTAAAATCGCATGGTAACTCTAATATTAAAAATTCTGCTGGTTAAAAAATTAGGTACGGCAAACTGATCTTTACTGTCAATATCTCTAACCCAAGTATTGGTAATCGAATTTTGTGTGTTAAACAGGTTAAAAATTTCAAAACCAGTTGAAAGTTCTTTAAAGGTGGTTAACCAACTATTTTCTTTTGCTTTTTTGTTTTCGTTTACAAAAGTATAAGAAATTCCTAAATCTGCGCGATTATAATCACGTAATCTGCTCTGAAAGAGATAGGGATCGGCATTATTAGGCGAGCCACCAGGAACACCAGTCTGATATACCAAATTTAAATACATTTTTATATCGGGAATAGTCGGTATGTAATCTTGAAATAATATGGCGGCTTTAAAACGTTGATCGGTAGGTCTAGAAATATAACCTCTATTGTCGCTATTTTCTTCGGTTTTTAAATAGCCTAAACTTACCCAAGATTCTGTTCCTGGCACAAAAGGACCATTTAATCTTAATTCTGCACCATAAACATAAGCGGTGGCATTATTATTCGCAACATAACGCAACCTAACATCTTCAACAGTATAGGTGTTTACATTTGCTAAATCTTTATAATACATTTCGCTGATTAATTTGAACGGACTATCCCAAAGCTTAAAACTATATTCATTCGTGGCAATGACATGGAAAGCCCTTTGCGCTTTTACCTTGGTATCTACCGCACCTGAAGCATCACGGAATTCCCGGTAAAATGGTGGTTGATGGTATATGCCTAAGGCTATTTTAAAAAACATATCTTTTTGCCAGTCAGGTTTTATAGCAAATTGTCCTCTAGGACTAGAAACCCATTGTGAATTTTCGTCATTATTTTGTGTGGAAACTTTCCAATAGTGACTTCTAAAACCTAAGTTGTAATAAATATTGTGAGCTTTCCATTTGGTTTGATGGCTGTATTGTAGATAGCCAGAAAATCTATTGGTAGTTACAAAATTTGTTGCTTGTATGCTTTGCAGGGCTTCAATGGGAGCTTCAAAAGGGCTCTCTGGTTGGTTATTGTTGAAATCAGCCGAGGGCGGTCTCACAAAAAAGCCTAAAGAATCTAGAAATTGGGATTCTCGTATTTGATCTCGAATATCTTCATGGGTATATTTTACACCCCAATCTAGCAAACTTTTTTTTTGGATGTAACTTCCGTTATGCGCCAAATTAAATACAAGGCCATCTAAGGTGTTGCGAGCTCTATTGAGTTGCGTACCCAAACGTCTGGTGTTGTTGACTTCATTTAATCCAATGTTTAGGTCTCCGAGTTCATATTGAGCAATGATGTTGGTGGACTCTTCTTCGACCGTATAAAAAACTGATGGAATTAATTTTAAAGTTACTTTATCATTTAAAACATAGCTTGCTTTTAAAGCTCCCAAAGCGGTGTTAAATCGGTTATTTTCTTGTCCCTCATAGAAAATAGAAACCGACTTTGGGTTGTTTATTGTGCCAAAATTAGTGGTTCTTGTTCTGGGTTCATTTAGGTAGTTATTTAAGGATATATTGCCTAAAAAACCTAGACTAAATTTGGATGAAAATTGGTAATTTTCGAAGGTTTGAACATCAAAAACTCTGGGTTGAACATTGGTTACGGTTTGTTGGCTATTAATTAAATGACTTATATCTCGATAGCGAATACCTGTTAGTGAACTTAATTTTTTGTTTTTACTACTGGTTTCTAAAGTGCTACTGAAACCCATTAAATTGGCGTCCACTTTTAATCCATATGAAACAGGCATTTTGTAGGTAATATCTAAAACTGATGCTAATTTATCTCCGTATTTAGCTTGAAAACCACCCGCGGAGAACTTCACTTGTTGAATCATATCACTATTAACGAAACTCAAATTTTCTTGCTCACCTGCTCTAATTAAAAAAGGACGATATACTTCAATTTCGTTTACATACAATAGATTTTCATCAAAATTACCGCCCCGTACATTGTATTGGGTGCTTAATTCGTTATTTGATGAAACTCCTGGCAATAACTTCAGTACATTTTCAACCCCAGCGTTTGCTCCGGGAATTAGCCGTATCATGTCAGGATCAATCGTGGTAATTCCTTTTATATTTTTTTCTCCTGTTGCGCTAACGGTTATTTCATCTATTTGAGTAACATCGGTTTTAAAAACAGGGTTAAACTCAAAAGTTTCATTGGTAGAAAGTATAATGTTTTTTAATACAATGTTCTTATGCCCTAAGTGCGAAAAGGTGATAGATATTTGTTTATCTGCCGTAATTTCAAGCAAATAAAACCCATTGGCATCAGATGTAGTACCATTGGCTGGGGTACTAATATTTACATTGGCTAAGGTTTGATTGGTACTATCCAAAACTACACCAGTAATTACAGCTGTTTGCGCATTTAAAAAAATGGGAAATAGTATAACAAGAGATAGTTTAAAACACTTTAACATTTATTTTCTAAAGAAGGTACTCTTAAAGATAGTGCTATTTCCGACATTATCAGTAACAATAACTTCAAGATTACACTCCGTTTGATCTAATATATTGGTATCAAAATTATAGGTTAACATATTTTTTTTAGGTTCGTACTCCATCAAAATCCATTTTCCATTTAAGGTTGCTTTGTAGGTGTCAATGCCACTTAAATCGTCGGTAATGGTTAAGCTTAAATATTTGTAATTGCTAAGCCATTGTTTTTCTTTAAAATTATTAGCGCGCACTTTTGGCGCAGTGGTATCTTTTGCTAAGGTATAAGTACCTAAATCTCTAGTTCTGGCAGAAAAAGTGGCACCTCTTTTATAGGTTGATGTGTAGCTAGGTCTTAATTTACTATCTAAACGTGCAATAAAAAGATTGCTTAAATCTGCATCTGCATATTTTGAAGTGTCAAAAGTAATGGTAAAATTTTGATGTGCTGGAACCATGCTATTGTGTATGGTTACGGTATCTTTTCCTTTTTTTAAATTGATATAAAAATCTTCGTAAAAAGTATCAGCAGGAAAATAAACTTGAGCCCCACCTAAATCATAAGTATTAGGTTTTTTGGCAATTAAAAAATCTTTTGTTTTGTTTTCATCTTTTAAAATTTTTAAAGCCTGATTTTTTCCTTCCACTGGGATAATTAATTTGGTGCTATTATTTTTAATGTCTTTCAACACGATTTCAACGCTGTAGCTGAGCCCTTCTGTAACATCAATTTTACCATCATTAAAAACCTCTTTATAAATACTCATTTGGTTTGGCGGAGTTTTGTATAAACGTTGAATTCTCTGCCGGTTTTTGGCATAGTACTCGTAATCAATTAAAGTATTTATATATCGGGTTTCATCAAAAGAAAAAGATTCTAAATTATATTCGGTATAAGTTTTACCATTGACCAGTTGTTGCACAGCATAAAGTCCGTTTTGGTTTACGCCTAAATCTTGTCTATCAAATGCGTTGATCCCAAATCCAATAGTTCCAGACGCATGCACCTTTTCAGCTAAATAGCTGCCATCGCTTTGTTTTGAAAAATTGAGTTTTACCTGGTCATTACTTTGATTGATTGCACTTCCTTCGCTGAGTGGATAACCATAAACGCTCACTAAAATTGGGTCGGTAGCATCTTTAATATCGTAGCCATATAATAATGGGTTTGTCACTCTTTCTGAAGCACTATTGCGGATTTCAAAATGCAAATGTGGACCCGAAGAACCACCTGTATTTCCTGTAAAAGCAATAACTTCTCCTTTTTCTACCTTTAAAGCCCCAAAATCTGGAAAAACTTCGACTTCATAGGCTTGCTTTTCATATTGTAAGGCATTGATATAAGCTTCAATTTTTGGAGAAAATTTCTGAAGATGTCCATATACCGAAGTATATCCATTAGGGTGCGCAATGTAAATTACTTTACCATAGCCCCAAACCGAAATTTTAATTCTTGTAACCGTACCTTCTGCAATAGCATAGGCTTTAAGGCCTTCGCGTTGCTGGGTTTTGATGTCTATACCCGAATGAAAGTGATTACTGCGTAATTCTCCAAAACTACCGGATAAAATTAAGGGAACATCTAAAGGCGATCTGAAACTGTCTTGGGGATAATTTTCCTGTGCGATGGCTAGGCTTACAAAAAACAATATAAAACCAAATAAGGCTTTCTTCATAATTACAATTACTTGAGGTACGAAAGTAATTAATACATTTTAATTTTTAAAAACATTACTGGTCTAATTATCTTTGAAATTATAGGTTTTGTTTGGTCTAATAAATTTAGGAAAGATTCTCCCCAGTTTAGTCTCGGGTTTATGTTAAGCAAAATAAAAATTTTGATTTTGGAAACTCTTATCAAATATAATCACCAAAATACCATAATTGCTCAACCTCAAATGCAAACAATTTCAAGAAATTTTTTATCTTGAAAAATAATATTCAAAAAAGTATTGGGTAGTCTTATTATCTATGTTAACTTTGTGTAAAATGCAATAGCGTTTGCACATGAGCGAATTAGTAGAAATTGTAGATTCTTTAGAAAACAAAATTAGCAAGTTATTGCACCGTGTTGAGCAATTACAGCAAGCGAAATTAACGTTAGAAGAAGAACTTGTGGTGGTTCAAAAAAATCATACTGAGGCTAAAAATTCGCTTATTATTTGGGAGGATAAATATAATTCTCTTAAAATGGCAAGTTCTATGCTGGGTAGTAATACTAATAAAACCGAAGCTAAGCTTAAAATAAATACATTAATCAGAGATTTAGATCACTGTATTACACAATTATCTGAATAATAGTTTTCAATACAATGTCTGAAAAACTCAAAATAAAACTTTCGATTGCTGATAGAGTTTATCCTTTAACGATTGATCCTAAGCAAGAAGAAGGCTTACGCAAGGCTGCCAAGAATATTGAGCAACTAGCGAAGAATTTTGAAAAAAATTATGCGGTTAGAGATAAACAAGATGTATTAGCCATGTGCGCTTTACAATTTGCATCAAAAATAGAGCAGAAAAGTATTGAACAGACAGAGGATACTACAGAAGTAATGGCCAGATTAAAGGCTTTAGATGAGTTGGTATCGCAAAAGTTAGGGATTATTTAAATTAAAAATACGTTCTTTAAAATATATACATTACTACCCACATTGGTAATTATTTTTGACAAACTCAACGTTAAATTGTTTGAAAAGGGTGAGTTTAAATTGTAAAAGCAGGCCTTGTATTTAATAGGATTTTTGAGCAATTTGTTAGCCCTAAACTTGTTTTTTGGAGTTTGTACAAAACTTCGACCCAATGTGGGTTTTTTTTATACAAATAGTTAAAATTATGGATAGTACAGCAATAATAATAGCAGTAATAGCGGGCTTAGCAATAGGTTTTGTTATTACAAAATACATGGAAAAAGGGAAGGCCTCTAAAACCATATCAAATGCGAAAAAAGAAGCAGAAAGCATTTTAAAAGCGGCCAATGTTGAAGGTGAAAATCTTAAAAAAGATAAAATTTATCAGGCAAAAGAAAAGTTTTTAGAATTAAAGGAAGAGCACGAGAAAGTTATCGTTGGGAAAGATAAAAAAATTAACGAGGCAGAGAAAAGAACAAGAGATAAAGAATCTCAAGTAAGTAGTGAACTTGCTAAAAATAAAAAGCTTAGCGATCAACTCGAGGAAAAACTAAAGGAAGTAGATTATAAAACTGAGTTTTTTGAAAAGAAGCAGACAGAATTAGATAAATTGCATAAAAACCAAGTACAGCAATTAGAGGTTATTTCGGGACTATCTGCCGAAGATGCAAAATCTCAATTGTTAGAGTCTTTAAAAGAAACTGCCAAGTCCGACGCCATGACTTATATGCAAACGGCCATGGAAGAAGCAAAACTTACAGCGCAACAAGAAGCTAAAAAAATTATTATTACCACCATTCAACGTATTGGAACTGAAGAGGCTATTGAAAATTGTGTTTCTGTTTTTAATTTAGAATCCGACGATGTTAAGGGTAGAATTATTGGTCGTGAGGGTCGTAATATTCGCGCTTTAGAAGCAGCTACAGGAGTAGAAATCGTCGTAGATGATACACCAGAAGCGATAATACTTTCATGCTTTGATTCAGTGCGTAGAGAAGTGGCGCGTTTATCATTGCATAAATTAGTTACCGACGGTAGAATACACCCTGCGCGAATTGAAGAGATTGTAGCAAAAACCGAAAAACAAATTGAACAAGAAATTGTTGAAATTGGCAAGCGTACCGTTATCGATTTAGGTATCCATGGCTTACATCCAGAACTTATAAGAGCTGTAGGCAGAATGAAATACCGTTCTTCTTATGGTCAAAATTTATTGCAACACTCGCGTGAAGTGGCAAAACTTTGTGGCGTTATGGCGGCAGAACTGGGTTTAAATACTAAAATGGCGAAAAGGGCTGGCTTATTACATGATATTGGTAAAGTGCCAAATTTGGAGTCGGAAATGGAAATTCCTCATGCTATTTTAGGAATGCAATGGGCAGAAAAATACGGTGAAAAACCTGAGGTTTGTAATGCTATTGGAGCACACCACGACGAAATTGAAATGAAATTTTTAATTTCTCCAATTGTACAGGTTTGCGATGCGATTAGTGGCGCGCGACCAGGAGCAAGACGACAAGTGTTAGACTCCTACATTCAACGTTTAAAAGATTTAGAAGATATTGCTTTTGGTTTTGGAGGAGTTCAAAAAGCCTATGCCATTCAAGCTGGTAGAGAGCTGCGAGTTATGGTAGAAAGCGAAAAGGTGAGTGATGATAAAGCCGCTGAGTTATCTTTCGAAATATCACAAAAAATTCAGACCGACATGACGTATCCCGGTCAGGTTAAAGTTACCGTGATCAGAGAAACGAGAGCGGTGAACGTTGCGAAATAGTAAATAAGAAGATCTAAAATTTGAAATGCGAACCTCTTGAGGTTCGCTTTTTTTTGCGCTAATTCCTACAAAATTAGCAGGTATAAAATCTTATTTAACAAAAATTTAGTTTTTTAAGAAAGAGGGAATTGTATCTTTAGAGGGACTAATAACAAATCTATTTAAAAATGATAACAAAAAAATCAATCAAAAATTTATTTCTTGTGGCAGTGGTCGCAGGTTTAAGTTTTACATCGTGTAAAACAGAAAAAGAAGCACCAGAGAGTGTTTTGTTATCCGTTGAATTCGAAAAGTACGAATTAGAGAACGGCTTAGATGTTATCTTGCATCAAGATAAAAGTGATCCTATAGTATCCGTTGCCATTCAATATGGGGTAGGTTCAAACAGAGAAAAAACTGGAAGAACTGGTTTTGCTCATTTGTTTGAACACATGCTTTTTCAAGAATCAGAAAATGTAGCTCAAGACCAATTTTTTAAGAAAATTCAAGATGCGGGTGGAACCTTAAATGGCGGTACTTGGAAAGACGGTACCATTTATTATGAAGTAGTGCCTAAAAATGCCATGGAAACAGTACTTTGGCTAGAGAGTGATAGAATGGGTTATTTAATTAATACCATCACCCAAGCTGCTTTTACCAATCAACAAGAAGTGGTTCAAAACGAAAAAAGACAGCGGGTTGACAACAATCCCTACGGTCATGAAGGTTGGGTCATTGATAAAAACATTTATCCTGAGGGACATCCTTATAATTGGCAAGTAATTGGTGAGTTAGTCGATTTACAAAATGCAACAGTTGACGATGTTAAAGAGTTTTACGATATGTTCTACGGTCCAAACAATGCAACATTAGTTTTAGCAGGAGACTTTGAAAAGGAAGATGCAAAAGCTTTAATCGAAAAGTATTTTGGTGAAATAAAAAGAAGACAAGAAGTTACCCCAATAAAGCCACAACCTGTTACAATTGCAGAAACAGTTCGCTTATACCACGAAGATAATTTTGCAAACACAGCCCAATTAAATATGGTATGGCCAACGACCTACCAATATACAGAGGATGCCTATGCATTAGATTTTTTAGCGGTATTATTGTCAAGCGGCAAAAAAGCACCTATCTATAAAGTACTAGAAAAAGAAAAGGAATTGACCTCAAGTTATTACGCTTACAATAATTCCCAAGAATTGGCGGGAGAGTTTTATGTAACCGTAACTGCTAATTCTGGAAAAAGCTTAAATGATATTGAAAAAGGTATTTTTGAAGCTTTCGCCAGGTTCGAAGAAGATGGTGTTACAGACCGTGATATAGAGAGAATAAAAGCAGGCTTAGAAACCGAATTTTACAATGGTATTAGTAGTGTTTTAGGGAAATCATTTCAATTAGCACAGTACAATACTTTTACTGGAGACCCTGGTTTTATTGAGCAAGATATAAAGAATATAAAGAAAGTTACTAAGGAAGATATTTTAAGAGCATATAACAAATATTTAAAAGACAAGCCTTATGTCATCACTAGTTTTGTGCCTAAAGGTCAAATGGAATTGATTGCAGAAAATTCTACAAAAGCACCTGTAGTTGAAGAAGAAATTAAAGATAATGTCGCCGCCGTTATTGAAGAAACAAAGGAGGAAATTGTAAAGACACCTTCATTAATTGATCGTTCTATAGAACCTGATCAGGGAGAATCTCCAAGTTTAAATATACCTACAAGTTGGGCAGCTACTTTAAATAACGGTATGAAGATTTACGGTATTGAACAAAATGAAATACCAACCGTGAATTTCAGTATTCGTATGGATGGCGGACACCTCTTGGATAATATGGATAAAAATGGTGTAGCCAATTTGATCACAGATATTATGATGGAAGGTACGGCGAACAAAACCCCAGAGCAGTTAGAAGAAGAAATTGAACTCTTAGGTGCCAGTATTAATATGTACACCGGTAAAGAAGCGATTTTTATTACTGGAAATACTTTAACTCGTAATTTTGATAAAACGATGGAATTGGTAAAAGAAATTTTATTAGAGCCACGCTGGGATGAAGAAGAATTCACCATGATAAAAACAAGTACTATCAACGGCATTAAGCGTTCTGATGCCGATCCAAATGCCGTAGCCAATAGGTTATATAATAAATTGCTTTATGGGGAAAAACATATTTTTGCCCATCCAACCAGTGGAACTGTTGCCTCGGTTGAAGCTATCACGATTGATGATTTAAAAGCTTTTTATGCTAAAAACTTTTCACCATCTGTAAGTTCAATTCACGTAGTTGGTAAAATTGATAAAGAAAAGACTTTAAAAACCTTAAAAATATTGGAAAACAATTGGGCGGCAAAAGAAGTAAAAATCCCTGAATACCCAATTGCCAATAATCGGGATAAAGCTTCTTTATATTTTGTAGATATTCCTGATGCAAAACAATCTGTAATTAATATAGGGAATATCGGCTTGGCAAGGCATGATACCGATTTTTTTCCAGCTGAGGTAATGAATTATAAGTTAGGTGGTTCTTTTTCTGGAAATGTAAATTTAATTTTAAGAGAAGAAAAAGGTTATACTTATGGTGCACGTTCTGGATTTAGCGGTAGTAAAATACCAGGAACCTTTACGGCTTCGTCTAGTGTAAGAACCAATACTACAGGAGAATCGGTAAGCATTTTTAAAGATGAAATCAAAAAGTACAAAGAAGGTATTTCTCAAGAAGATTTAGACTTTACCAAGAACGCTTTAATCAAATCAAATGCACGAAGATTTGAAACACAAGGTTCTTTGTTGGGAATGCTCCAAGAAATGAGTGAATACGGATTAGCTCCTAATTACATAGAGAAGGAAGAAGAAGTGATTAGAAACATGACCTTAGAGCAACATAAAGCTCTAGCAAATAAACTTTTAGACGAATCTAAAATGGCATATTTAGTAGTGGGCGATGCAGCAACGCAGTACTCACAATTTAAGTTAATGGATTTTGATGAAGTGATGTTGATCAACAAAGAAGGAGAAGAATCAAAAATGGATGGTATAAAAAAGTAGTAGCATGCTTATACCATTAATTTCAAATGGTAAACGGTATAATTATAAATGAAGAGGGTCGATGTTTTTGCATCGACCCTTTTTTATACAATTGAAAATTTTATGAGCAATAAAACGCTTAGAATAATTGCCAAAATAATTCCAGAGATTTTTAGGTTTGGACTGTTTAATTTTTTAATCTTCTTGCGGGTGTAACAGACTTTTTAAAATTACTATTTATCTTGGTAAATATCCAGAAGATATCTGTATGTTATTCAAATCATATCTATAAATTATCCAAAACGTGTGCATTTTATCTGTGAAACTTTACTTTGAAATGTTGACTATAAACGATTAAGGATTTAAATTTACCTTTTTCGTAATTCCTTTTGTAAAAGAAAGCCCTCACTATCGTTGAATTCTTCAGACAATTCAATATCGTCTTTTGGTAAATTTTTTCGTAATTCTAGAGCATATACATATTCTTTATCAAGCCTTGTATTTCGCTTAAATTTTTTGAAATAGATCTCCATTTCAACTAAAGCTATAATTTTGGCAAAACGTTAAAATGAAAAACTCAAAATAATTAAATTAAATTTTTATTTTGAGTTTTTTCCATTTTTTGTATTGTTGTTTATGCCCCTAATTCACCATAAACAAAGCATTGGCAAAAAACAGCTTGCCATTTTCCCAAAAACCTCTAAAAAGCGGATTGTCTATCATATAAACTACTTGCCCGCGACCAAAATCTTCTACACCAAAAACCATGGTTTCTACAATTTTCTTTTTCGCTTCGCTACCCGCAAAACCTGCAACTGGATTATTATCTTTTTCAAGATAAGCAACCGTACCTTCTTTTAAATACTCAAAACCATCGCTTCCTAATTTTAAGGTAAAATAAGTATCGCCATAGCCGTAAGCTAAGGGATGGGTTTTGTCTAGTTTGGTTTTAAAAATAGCACCTGTAATGGTGTTTTTAATTTCTTCTCGTTCAGAGTTGTCGTAAATACTTAGTGCTTTGGTTTTTGTAGAATCTGTTTTTATTTCTTTGGCGGTGATGCCAAAACCATCTTTTCCTTCTAAACCATTAATAGCACTGCCCATAGCGATTAATTTTCCACCGTTTCTTACCCATTTTTTTAATTCTTTTTGCCTGTCACTATCTAAAAAACTATTGTAGTAGCCGTCGGGTAAAACTAAAATATCATAACCTTCTAAATCAGTAGCATAGAGTTCAGAGTCGTGGAGAATGCTTACTGGATACTGTAATTGTTGTTCAAAAAAGTGCCAAATTTCTCCAAATTGCAGGGTGCTTGTTGGCTCACCAGATAAAACTGCCACTTTTGGTTTTTTAATCATATCAACCGTACTAGAACCAAAATCGTTCCCTTTGTCCACAAAACCTGTTGCTGTTGCCGTTAATGGTTTTGAATGCTTAGCAGAAATCGCTCTTAACTTTTCTATAAAATCTTTTTTATTCCTATTATCCGATTTTGTAATGATTAAACTTCCGCGATCAAAAGTTTTACCTTCTAAAGTAAAAGGTTTGTGGGTATAACGCACTTTAATATTATCTTTCAACAAATCGGCTAAAAAACGAGCATCATTCATGCTGTTCCAATCCGTTAAATATGCATAGGTATCTTCTGAAATTGAGTTATTTATAAAGGTTTTACCGCCATTGCCCATCGTTGAATTTATTTTTACCTCTGATGCAATAGCGTCTAAACCATAAGCGTAAGGTAAAGACCACGCCGTGATATCGTAGGTTAGTGAATCGCTCAATTTTGCGTTGGGTTCAAATAAAACTTGCACTAAAGTACCTTTAGGCTGGTCGGTAGAAATGACTAAAGATTCCGAATTTATTTTAAGACTTTTTATTTTGCCAGAGCTATAGTCAAAACCTTTTACTGTTGCTGGGCTAGACCATCCGTATATAATTTCGTGTTTTTCTAATAAGGCTGTCAAGGCATTTAATTTATCAATATCACCATTTAAAACAAAACTTTTATTTTTATGCGTTTTGTTATTGTAGAATTTTTTAAACTCGTCATTCAATTTTTGAGCATTGTTTGCTGCTACTTCAACGGTAGATATTCCTGTGGTAAAGTGGTGCGCAATTCTATCTTTTAGGGTTAGCGTGTCGCCAATGCTGGTTAAAACTCCTAGTCCTGCTCTACCGCTGCCACCTTGTTCGTAGGTCATACCAATGGCACCATTATATAAAGGATAGGTGTCTCCGTAACTTGGGTACAACAAATCGAAAACTTCTTTAGTGAAATAAAACCATCCATTTTCATCAAAATATTTGGCGTGATTTTTACCAATCGTTACTTGAAAGTCTCTTTGAAAGTCTGTAATTACCTCATGATAAGGCTCTGCTGCAGGCGCAAAATAGTAAGGAGAATTTACGCCTTGTTCATGAAAATCTACATGTACGTGTGGTAGCCAAGTATTATAAACTTTTAAACGTTGCTGACTTTCTACTTGCGTCAGCCAAGCCCAATCACGATTTAAATCGAACATATAATGGTTGGGTCTTCCACTTAACCATTCTTCGTTGTGTTCCTTACTATTAGGGTCAACATTGTATGGGGTGTTTTTATTTTCATTGTACCAGTTTACGTACCTATCGCGTCCATCAGGGTTGATACAAGGATCGATAATCACGACCGTATTGTCTAAAAAGTTTTTCCTTTTGGTTAAAAGCTCATAAATAGTTTGCATGGAAGCTTCGGTGCTTACACTTTCATTACCATGTACATTGTAGCTTAGCCAAACAATGGCTTTACTGGGATTGCCTTCGCCCACTGTATTTTTTAAATGTTCGGTACGGATGCTTTCTAAGTTTTTAATATTTTCAGGGGTAGAAACATAGGCAAGTATTAATGGTCTTCTTTCATTAGTTTTACCATAGGTAACAAGTTGTACTTGATTAGGAACTGTGGCTGCTAGATATTCGTAATAGGCTACAACTTCATGATGCCGAGAGAATTCTGTGCCCAATTCATAGCCTAAAAACTCAGAAGGCGATTTAATATTTTGTGCAGTAACTAGGGTATAGGAAACCAGTCCTATAAAGAGTAAAAAATGTTTCATCTGTTTCGAAATTATTAAAAGATAAATCTAATAATAAAATGTGAAACGTGGGATAGCTATAATTACTTTTATTTTATCTTTACAAGAATTAAATTTATCTATGCAACTTGATGGAATCCCATATCAACAAACAGGTTATTTTTCTAAACTCATTTGCGATTATTTAGAAGAACACAAAGGTTTAAAACCTTTTTATCACAGGTTTCCTACTTTGGAAAATTTTGAAAGTCAAATTCAAGAGAAATCTACTAATTTTCCTAAACACAATAGAAAAATTCTTAGTGCTGCATTACAGAAACAATATGCAGCGACGGTCATGAGCGAAGTTACTCAGCATCATATTTCACTGCTGAATGATGAAAAAACCTTCACCGTAATTACAGGGCATCAATTGAATTTGTTTACAGGACCTTTGTATTTTTTATATAAGATTATTGCTACCATCAATCTCACTAAAGAATTAAAAAAAGCCCATCCTGACTACAATTTTATTCCAATTTATTGGATGGCAACTGAAGATCACGATTTTGATGAGATAAATTATTTTAATCTGAATGGAAAGAAAATTCAGTGGAATAAAAAGGTTTCGGGCGGCGTTGGAAGACTGGACACAAAAGGATTGGAAGTAGTTTTTGAAACCTTATCCGCAGAATTGGGGGGAAGTAAAAACGCAACGGAATTAAAAGAATTATTTTCAGATGCGTATTTAAAACATGATATTTTAACTGATGCCACTCGCTATTTAGCGAACGCCCTGTTTTCTGAATACGGATTGGTGATTGTCGATGGCGATGATGCCGCTTTAAAACAAGTCTTAATTCCATTTATTACCTCTGATATTTTAGAAAATATAGCCTTCAAAAATGTTTCGGCTGCTATCGAAAGTCTCCATAAAGTTGATGACTCTTATCAAATACAAGTAAACCCTAGGGAAATCAATTATTTTTATTTGATGGATGACATTCGGGAACGTATTATTGAAAAAAACGGCATTTTTTATGTAAACGATACTAAAATAAGTTTTACCAAAGATGAAATTCTGGTGGAGATAGAAAACCATCCCGAACACTTTTCGCCCAATGTGGTTACCAGACCTTTGTATCAAGAAGTGATTTTACCAAATCTTTGTTATATAGGTGGAGGCGGAGAATTAGCTTATTGGTTAGAACTTAAAACTTATTTTAATGCGGTTAACATTACCTTTCCCATGTTATTATTGCGCAATTCCGCGCTTTTAATCACGGAAAAGCAGCACCAAAAAATAGAACATTTAAAACTATTGCCTTCTCATTTATTTTTGAAACAAAATTCGCTCATCAATAAAAAAATTCGAGAAATTTCTAATATTGATATCGATTTTAAGACGCAAAAAGAACAACTTAAACAACAGTTTGTTTATTTATATGATTTGGCATCACAAACCGACAAATCTTTTTTAGGTGCTGTAAAGGCTCAGGAAGTAAAGCAAATGAAAGGTTTAGATCATCTTGAGAAAAGATTATTAAAAGCACAAAAGAAAAAATTAAAAGATCATGTGGTGCGCATTACAACCATTCAAAATGAGCTTTTTCCCAATCAATCTTTACAAGAACGGCAAGCCAATTTTTCTGAATTTTATTTGGAATATGGCGATGCTTTCATTCCTGAATTAATCGAAAATCTAAAACCTTTGTCTCAAGATTTTGTGGTTTTAAAACTGGGCTAAGCAATTAGCCTAAAAATGTTCAATTAATCCAAGTTTAAACTCATTTATTTGAAAAGTATATAAGGTTTTAAAATTCTTATGTTGCTCTAAATTGATAATGTAAAATCCTTTGTTTTCTATCCTTGGTTTTTTAGATATAATTTTTTTACGATACATTTCTAAATAAGTAGCAGTTTCATAAAACTTAAAAGGAATGTCGTGGTATTTATTTATTTTATCGGTTGAATTAACATCGTCGGTGGATAGGAGATACAGATTTTTCTCGTTTCCAATAATGTTATAAAGCACATCAGCATACATTTTATTTTGTGCGTTTTTAGGTAATTCAGCTTTATATGGCATTATAATATGATCATAAGCAATACGACAGACCACAAAAAATAATACAACGGTTAAACACTTTACATAGCTTGTTGTTTTTATATTTAAATATAAAATTAGCAAAATTACAATCCCGAAAACAAGCATGCTAAAATTTAAAAACATGGGATTAACATTTATTTTAACGAAAGGCGTAACCATTAAAATAATGCTTAGTAAAAGCATTAGCATTCTAAGAATACCATAAAAAATTCGATTATTCTTAGAATTAAGTGCTAATTGATTATAAAAAGGATAAGTTAGTACGGAAATGATCATAGGGAAGAACATATAGGTATATCTAATTTTCGCACCTGGTGAAATTAGATATATTATAAAATTCACTAAAAATGTAAGCACTAAAAAAACAAGAAATGGATTTTGTTTTATTTTTTTGATTTGTTCTTTATCAAAAATAAAAAGTAAAAACAAAGTGGCAGGAAACAATACCACTATAAAGTTTAATGGGAAATTGAGGAAATGAATGATAAGTTTACCAAAACCTCTCTCTAAAACGGTTCTACTGCTGGTAAGTCCCCACATTTTTGAAACATACTCAGGTAAATCCGCATATAGCGAATAAACATAAAAGTAGAATCCTAATAGGAATAAAGCTATAATTCCGCATACTATATGAGCTAAACTAAATAGTTTCTTAAAATTTTTCTGATAAATAAAATAAGCTAGTAAGGTCAGAATTATAAATGCGTAAGAAGCAAAACCTTTAGTTAAAAATGCCAGTGTTATAAAAAAATAAGCAAATCCGAATAAATGATAAAATTGCTTCTTTTGATTAAAATGGAAAATACTAAATAGGCTTAATAGAACTAAAAGGGAGTAAAAAATATCAATCTCTGTAAGGGTAGAAAAGTAAAAATAAATATCAACAGAAATAAGATAAAAAAGTGCGCTAATGATTCCGAAGTTTTTTGAAACATATATTTTCCCAAACCTATAGATCAATATCCCTGTTAATAATAAGGATAAGGCACCTGGAAAACGAAGTGCGAATGTGTTAAAGCCAAATATTTTTAAGCTCAACGCTATTATTATGTTGTAAAAAGGTGGATGATCGTACCATGTTTCATTTAGAAGTGTGGTAACTATAAAATTATTATTTAATAACATTTCAAGTGCAACTAATCCTCTCCTAGGTTCTTCTAATCTCAGCGGTTCTAATTGTAAATTGTAAAAAAGTGATAAAATATATAGCGTTATGGTGAAGATTGTTAATTGTTCGAAGGTTATAGGTTGTTTTTTGGCTAAAAGCATCTTGGTTGTGGACGTTCGGTTATAAGAATAAAAAATGACTAAATTTGAAATCAAAGATATAGAAACAGTTTTCATTTAGTCAATTTAAAAACTGCTAGCCAAAATTTTTATTCAAAATTCTCATTTTAATTTTCGAAACTCAATGCAAAGCATGCACAATATAGATATAGAACTGGTCGAAATGACTTTAGATGTCATGAAATATGCCATTCAGCGCATTACCAATACAGCACCGGAACTAGGTAAACCTAAAAAAGAAACAGAACTTAAGGCATTGGTAGGCGAAACCATTACCCGAGAAGGTATAGGCGGAGAAAAGGCATTTCAGTTATTTCGTGATGTTTTGGTAAAAGCAACGGTGCCCATAGATCACCCAAGACATTTAGCATTTGTTCCTGCTGCTCCCACCAGAGCAGCAATTATGTTCGATTTGGTTACTTCGGCATCAAGCATTCATGGCGCATATTGGATGGAAGGAGCAGGTGGTATTTTTTGTGAAAACGAAGCTATTCGTTGGTTGATTTCATTAACGGGAATGCCTTCAACAGCTTTTGGTGTTTTTACCAGTAGCGGAACAGCAGCTAATCTTTCTGCCATGGTTACTGCTCGCGAATTTTGGCGTAATAATCCTGAAAATCAGACTAAAAAAGGCATTATTTTAACCTCTATTGGGGCTCACTCTTCGGTAAAAGCAATGGCAAAGGTCATGGATGCTGAGGTAATTTTAGTGCCAACAGAAGATAGTTTACAAGCATCTGATGTTATAAAAGCGATGAATAAACTAACTAATGATCAAAAAAACAGAATTTTTTCAATAGTAGCAACGGCAGGGACTACCAATGCAGGGATTATTGACGATTTAGAGGGTATTGGAACATTTTGTAAATCGCAAAACTATTGGTTTCATGTGGACGCTGCCTATGGTGGTGGAGCCTTAGTTGCTGACTCTGTTCGTCACTTATTCAACGGAATCGAAAAAGCTAATAGCATCACGATAGACCCTCATAAATGGTTATTTTCGCCTTATGATTGTGGTACGGTGTTGTATAGAAACCCAGAACTTGCTAAAGCCGCACATGCCCAAGAGGGTTCCTATTTAGATATTTTTAAAGATGAGGGAGCACAAGGTTTTAATCCCTCAGATTATCAAATACAATTAACAAGACGACTTCGAGGTATGCCGCTCTGGTTTTCCCTAGCGATGCATGGTACCGATAAATATAAATGGGCTGTAGAAAAGGGAATTTCTTTGGCTAATTTAGCGGGTAAGTTAATTGTAAAAGAGCCTCAAGTAGAGTTGGTACGAGAGCCTAGTTTATCTTGCGTTCTTTTCAGAAGAATTGGTTGGACATCTGATGATTATAGAAATTGGACTTATAATAACCACGAAAAGGGTTTTGCTTTGGTTACACCAACAAAATGGAAAAAAGGAAATAAATTTGAAACCGTCGCGCGTTTTTGTTTTATAAACCCAGATACCACAGAGAAAGATATTGCCGATATTTTAGCTACTATGGTCTAAGGTACTAAAAATTCACCATTCCAACTTCCATTATCTAGCGAATAACGAATTCGCGTATGCTTATCTGTATTTAATCTAAGATATTCTATTTTACGAAGTTCAATATTAATCATGCAAAAATGATGCGTTTCATTCAAATATTCAACCGTGTCATTTTGGGTAATGCTCGAACCCGGAGCTTTATCAGTGGTATAATCTTTCTTTGAATTCTCGCTTATTTTAGCCCAATGCTGTGTTAGTGTATCAGAATTTTTTATAATGCTGGCAATGCCTTCCATTTTTAATTGAATTCTTTTTTCAGGATGATAAAAAAGCATACTCACTTTATCATTCTCTATAATGTGAGTTACTTTTTTTGAACGTTTATCGGTATAAAAAGTAATGTTTAAATCATCAGACAGTTGACGAACAACTACAGTTCTAAGTCTAGCCATTTTATCTAAACCAACAGTAGCCAAAGTGGCTAATTTAAAAGGATGGTTTTTTTCTGTAAGACCTATTTTAAGTTCATTTTTTAGGTCATTAAATATTTTTTCAGTCATGGAACATGTATTTACTTTTTAAGTAATTTGAATAATAAACTCATAAACCTTTTGATAAACTCCTAAACTTTACAGGAAAAACACTATTTAAAAAAAATCAAAAAGCACCGATTTGTTGCACAAGTAAATTGAATATGACAAATAGTTGAAATATTTGTATAAATATACTCAAAAGAAGCTTTTGTAAAATTTTCAATTTACTATTTTTGCGAATGCAAAATAACGTCCTGATTTTAGATTTTGGTTCTCAATACACGCAACTCATTGCAAGAAGAGTGCGAGAGCTTAATATTTTTTGTGAAATAAAACCTTATAATCACTTGCCAGAAGATTTATCAGATTATAAAGCAGTAATACTTTCGGGCTCACCATTTTCGGTAAGGGCGGCAGATGCCCCCCATATTGATTTAACAGAAATAAGAGGCAAAAAACCACTTTTGGCGGTATGCTACGGGGCGCAATATTTAGCCCATTTTAAAGGTGGCAATGTAGCTCCATCTGATACTAGAGAGTACGGTCGGGCAAATTTATCCTTTGTAAAGCCAGATGAAGCTTTCTTTGATAAGATCAATAAAGGTAGTCAGGTTTGGATGAGTCACTCTGATACCATTAAAATACTACCTACCAATGGAATAAAATTAGCAAGTACAAATGATGTGGAAAATGCAGCCTATAAAATTCAAGGAGAAGATACCTATGCCATTCAATTTCACCCAGAAGTTTATCATTCAACAGACGGCAAGCAATTATTAGAAAACTTTTTAGTACACATTGCGGGCGTAGCACAAACATGGACTCCTGATTCTTTTGTAGAAACAACTGTAGCTCAGTTAAAAGAAAAAATTGGAAATGACAAAGTTATTTTAGGTTTATCAGGCGGTGTAGATTCTTCTGTTGCAGCCTTGTTACTACATAAAGCAATAGGTAAAAATCTCCATTGTATTTTTGTTAATAATGGTTTATTGCGTAAAGACGAATTCCCTAGTGTGTTAAAACAGTATGAGGGAATGGGCTTGAATGTAAAGGGTGTTGATGCTTCGGCACGTTTTTTGGATGAACTGGTGGGAGAAAGCGATCCAGAAAAAAAGCGTAAAATTATTGGTCGTGTTTTTATTGAAGTATTTGATGATGAATCGCATTTAGTAGAAAAAGCAAAATGGCTGGCGCAAGGCACTATTTATCCAGATGTTATTGAGTCGGTTTCTGCAACAGGTGGCCCATCAGCAACCATAAAAAGTCACCATAATGTGGGTGGATTACCTGATTTTATGAAGCTGAGTGTGGTAGAACCTTTACGCATGCTTTTTAAAGATGAGGTGCGTAGAGTAGGGGCAAGTATGGGTATGGATCCTTTGTTATTAGCAAGACATCCATTTCCTGGACCTGGTTTGGCGATCAGAATCTTAGGTGATATTACTAGAGAAAAGGTCGCTATTTTACAAGAAGTTGATGCTATTTTTATCAATGGACTAAAAGAAGCAGGGCTTTATGATAAAGTTTGGCAGGCTGGAGCCATGCTTTTACCCGTAAATAGCGTAGGTGTTATGGGCGATGAAAGAACTTATGAAAAATGTGTAGCTTTACGTGCTGTAGAAAGTACTGATGGAATGACGGCAGACTGGGTAAATTTACCCTACGAGTTTTTACAAAAAACATCAAATGATATTATTAATAAAGTAAGAGGCGTAAACAGAGTGGTTTATGATATTAGTTCTAAGCCTCCCGCAACTATTGAGTGGGAATAAATTAAATACTTGCTTTAAAAATATAGATAATTTAGAAAATGAAAAAAATCAACTTTAAAAAACATCTAGTTTCTGCATTATTACTTTTGCTTAGTGTTTCTGCTTTTGCTCAAAAATTTGAAACTCACGCTGTTAAAAAAGGCGAAACCTTGCAGAGTATTTCCAGAGCCTATAAAGTAAGTACAGAAAGTATTTTAAGTTTAAATAAAGAAATAAAAAATGGAGATGAATTAAAAATCAACACCATTTTAATTATTCCTATCGATGAGAGCAAAACAAATGACGCACCTGTTCAAATAAAAAAAAGTGCTCCTTTAGAAAGCAATACGGCAACAGGTACAAAATTTGTAGTTCAAGACGAGCCTAGTGGTTTTGTTTCTTATGAAGTGAAAAAAAGGGATAATTTATTTAGAATTGCAGAACGTTTTGAGGTAAGCCAAGACGATATTAAGCGCTACAACACAGAATTATACTCCGTTCAACTTAAAAAAGGAATGTCGCTTAAAATTCCTAAGTATAAAAAAGTGGTAGTAAAAGAAAACGCTTTTGATGAAACGCTCTTTGAGGAATATACCGTTCAACCAAGTGAAAATAGATGGTCAATCATTAGCAAATATGGCATTACCATGGATAGGCTATTAATCCTAAATCCTGATTTATCAAAAGACAACACCTATTTAGCGGCGGGTCAAAAATTAAGATTACCTAAACTTGCTGGGAGTACAACTGAAAACCAAACTACCCAATTGTATGTTTCCTATAAAGTGCCAGCAAAAAAAGGATTCTTTGCTTTAGAACGTGAATTTGGCGTTACTGAAGAAGAATTAAAAACTTTGAATCCTGAAGTTAAAGAACGCGGACTTCAAGAAGGAATGGTGATAAGAATTCCACAGAAAAAGACAGACACAAAAGCCGTTAATACGGATAATTTTAATTTTTACGAAGTTAAAGCTGGCGAAGCTGAATATTCTTTAACGAGAAAATTAGGACTGACCTATCGAGAACTTCTAGCCTTAAATCCTGAACTGCAATCAGGCCTACAAGCTGGGATGGTATTAAAAATACCAAAAATTAATAAAGGTAATTTTGAAGTTAAAAACTCATTAGTAGTAGAAAATATTGATCTTGTAAGCAAAATGAATACAGCGATTAAACCCAATTTGGTAATTATGCTGCCTTTCCGATTAGATTTAATTGATGTAAATAAAAAACAAATTGCTATCGATTCATTAAAAGGTAGAAAAGATGCTAATTGGAGTTTAGGTTTGTATAGTGGTGCTTTAGTCGCATTAGATTCTATAAAAAAATTAGGTTTATCTGTAAATGTTTCCGTTTTTGATACTGAGAGAAATATCAATAGAACTAAAATTTTATTAGAGAAGCCAGAATTAAAAAACGCAAATGCCATTATTGGCCCACTAGATTCACAATCGCTGAAAGAAGTTGCGGTTAGAGTTTTACCTTTTCAAGTCCCTGTTATTGCGCCACTTCGCTCAAAAAGTGATATTAGCTTATCAAACGTTTTTTATACCTTGCCTTCTGAAAACGATTTAAAAGACAATTTACTCTCTTTTGTTAAAGAAAATAAAACTGAGCAGAATATTGTCATCCTAGCCGATACGGAGCATAAGGCAACAAAACAAATCATCTTTGATGAGTTTCCAAAAGCAAAATCTTTAAATTTGGTTGAAAAATACGCAATGAAAGATAAAATAGTAGCACTCCTATCTTCAGTACAAGAGAACTGGGTTTTCTTAGAAACAGAAGAATTTAGCACCGTGAATAGTGTTATTTCAGTCTTAAATGCCTCAAGAACAGATAAAATAAAGATTCGTTTATTTACCACCAACAAGAATAAAGCCTATGACGATGAAAAAATAAATCATAGTCACCTATCTAACTTATCTTTTACTTATCCTTCTATTGAAGGCGAAGATAAGAATGGTGGTTTTGAACGTGCTTATATGAAAATGAATAACGGAAAATCACCAGATGACTATGCCCACAAAGGTTTTGATATTACTATGGACGTTTTATTAAAATTAGCCTATAAAAATAATTTGTTTGAAGCCTCGAAATCGATTGGCGAAACGCGGTACAGCAACACAAAATATGATTATATTCAAAACCCAACAGCAGGCTATTTTAATAAAGCGAGCTTTATCATGATGTACGAAAATATGTATATAAAACAAATACAGTAAAGAATGATATCTAAAGTAACTTATACTGGAAATTTAAGAACAGAATGTGTACACATCGCCTCCGAAGCGAATTTTATGACCGATGCTCCTATTGATAATAACGGATTAGGTCAGGCTTTTTCTCCTACAGATACTGTAGCGACAGGATTAGCTAGTTGCATGTTGACCATGATGGGGATAAAAGCAAGAGACTTGGAGGTAGATTTAAAAAATAGTACGGCTGAGGTAAGCAAGTACATGGCAGTAGATCCTAGACGAATTTCTAAGATTGATGTAAAATTACAATTGCCAGCCAATACCTCAGAAAAGCAACGAAAAATTCTGGAAAATACCGCAAATACTTGTCCTGTCTTGTATAGCTTACATCCAGATATTATCAAAGAAATTACCTTTCATTGGGATTTGTAAAAGCTATTTTAGCCGTTGGTTTATTCTTTTTGATGGCTTACGAAGTTCAAGAAGAAACCATACTTTGGAAAAAAAATCAAAAATTAAATTGGACAGATTTTAAAGGAATTCCACAAAACAGTAAAGCGGCGGCCGTAACGGCAAGTGGTTTAACCTATAGCTTTTCTACCATCAAAAAAAATAATGATATCGTGGATCTAAATTTCGAGGTAAGTTCTTTTTTTTATCCCCATAAGTCATGGTACCAACCAACACGTAGCGATAGTCTAATTTTAAGTCACGAACAGTTACATTTTGATATTACCGAGGTGTATGCAGAAAAATTTAGAGCGCGATTAGCGGCTACTACTTTCACCAACAATGCAAAAGCCGAAGTAAAATCAATTTACGACCAAGTGACTAGGGAATTAAACAAATATCAAAACCTTTATGATGCTGAAACAAATTTTTCAAGAGATTTGGAGCAGCAGTTGCTTTGGAATAGAAGGATTGATAGTGTATTGAGAAACAAATAGAAAAATAATACATGGTTATTCTTTAGAATTTAACAACCATGCATTATTGATGGTTATAAAATTATCTATCTAAAAACATAGGATAATAATCTCTTTTTGTACTCTTACTTAATGTAGTCGAAAATGAAACTATTTTATTATCTTTCAAAATAAAAGGAATAACTATTGTGCTATTACAAACTACGAAAAAGGTGTTTTCGTATTTTTGATATTCTTCTAAATATCTTTCTAGATTTGATAATTTTGGTTTATTTACCTCTTTAAAAGCCATTATTTCATAGTTTTCACAGTTATTATTATCAAGTTCACTTTTTAAAAGTTCAATTATAGCTTTCATAAATAAAAGATTATTTTCGTTATTTATAAAATCATCTTTGATTGTTAAATAACTATTAATCTGATTTGTATTTCCAGTTAATACGATTTCGTTTATAAAATCCTTTATCAATGTTTTATTATTACTCTGGGCACAACTAGCTTGTGTGCTTATAATGATTACGAATAAAATTAATCTTAGTTTCATTTTAACATCCTTTTTGCCGTTTTTAGCTATGCAGTACCCAGAAAAAAATTGGAAATTACCAAAATTTAAAAAATATTGCAAAAAACAGTTCTTAACACTTTGAGATTTTATTATTTGAAAATTCGTTTTCATTTTTAATAAATATTAGAATTTTAATCAACACCCATTTCGAAAAAAAATTACCTTGTTTATTGGGGTTTCAAACAGATAATTTAAAAAGTGCGGAAAACAGGAAAGCCATTTACGACCAACTGAATACACAACTAAACGAATATTAAAACTTATACGATGCTGAAACAAATTTTTCTAGAGATTTGGAGCAGCAGTTGCTTTGGAATAGAAGGATTGATAGTGTTTTAAATGATTAAATGGCATGTCCGCTATGATGTTATTTTAAAAATAGACCAAAGAGCGCCGAAAAAGTCATTTCTCCGACCCTAAAGGATGGACTTTTTTTACTAATTTAAGTCAATTTTGTTTCCTTTAGGGCTGGGCAACAAAATTGACTGCATCGATTAGGAGTTCACTTTTACCAGCAAAGTTTCGGATATGCAATGATTAAACATCGCAAATTAAAAATCCCTGCTTCAATGAATCAATTTTATCTTCTCTGACTGGAATAAATTCTTGGGCAACATAACCTTTGTATCCTGTAGCCAAAATCGCTCGCATAATTGCGGGGTAATATAATTCTTGACTTTCATCAATCTCATTGCGACCAGGAACACCAGCGGTATGGTAATGTCCAAAATATTGATGGTTATCTTGTATGCTTCTGATAATATCTCCTTCCTGTATTTGCATGTGGTAAATATCAAAAAGTAATTTAAAACTCTCAGAACCTAAACCTTTGCAGAGTTCAATACCCCAAGCTGAAGTGTCGCACATATAATCGGGGTGATTGATTCTGTTAAAAAGTTCCATCTGAATAACTACGCCGTGTTTTTCCGCCAAAGGCATAATTTTGGAAAGGCCATCAATACAATTTTGCAAGCCAATTTCATCATCTATTCCGCGGCGATTTCCGCTAAAACAGATTAAGTTGGTATAGCCAGCTTCTGCAACCTTCGGAATCATTTCAGTATAATTTTTAATTAATACTTTGTGATATTGTGGGTCATTCCAACCTTCGGTAAGGCTAATTTCTGCACCATTGCACATAGCAGCATGTATGTTGTATTTTTTTAGGAGTGGCCATTCTTTGGGTCCCATTAAATCAATTGCTTTTACACCAAGCTCGTCAAGTGTGATTAAGAAATCTTCTAATGGAATTTTATTGAAACACCAATGGCAAACACTGTGATTAATATTATTTTTCAAAATAAAATCTTTTTGCTCACCCGGTTTGTTGTTGCTAGACGCTTTAGAGGATATAATACCTAAGGAGCCCACAGCAGTCGTAGTAATGAAATCTCTTCTTTTCATACCTATAATTTTTTTAAAAGTATAAATTATTTTTAAAATAAAGATGCTACTCAGTATTAAAAAATTAAACTAAGCTGTATCAAAGAAAATATATTAAGAGAATTACTTAGAAAATGTCATTATTAAAGTTCCTTTAGCTTTTATAATGACGCCACCGGCAGAGACGTTTCTATCTATAGCGCTGCTAATTTGCAAGGTGTTCTCTGTGAGTGAAATAATATTATAGGTGCCATCGACGGTAGCATTCGACCTAATGGTTAACTTATCTCCAATAATACTCCAATCGCCATTGGCGAATGGGCTTTCAGAGGTAAAGTTATCTTCAAGGTTTTGGTTTAAGAAACTAAACTTTAGTTGCATACCATAGGTTCCGGTGCTGGTAACTTTATTTGGATTTTCCGAAAATTCCACACGCACGCGTTCACTGGTAGAAGTTGCGGTATAAACCAAGTTGTAAGTAATCCCTAAAAAAACAGTAGTTCCTGTACCATCATTAATAACAGCATCTGTTAAGTTCCATATGCCTGAAATAGGAGAAGGGCTGGGGATATTATCATCAAAAATTAAAGGGTTTGTTCCATTGATTATTTCTTGTGCATTCGAAACCCCGTCAAGGTCGCAGTCGGCAAGCTTCCAATTATTTGTAGGTGTTTGATTTTGGCTGGTTAAAACCAATAAACAATAATCTAGTGGGTTGGTATTTTCAATTTTTTCAATATCATCCGAAACTCCATCGCCGTCGGTATCAATTTTTAGCGGATTAGTACCATCCTGTTTCTCCATACCGTCAGAAACCGTATCCCCGTCTGAATCAAATTTTAAGGGGTTCGTGCCATCCACTTTTTCCAAACCATCGTCAACACCATCTCCATCGGTATCTGCTATTAATGGATTTGTTTTATCAGTAATTTCTATAATATTTTTTACACCATCCGCATCACAATCTCCATCATTCCAACTTGCTGAAGCTGCAACGTTTTGGTTGGTTACTAAAAGAGAACAGCTATTATTAACATCTGTGCCGTTTTGTATTTCTATGATGTCCGAAACCCCATCGCCGTCGCTGTCAAGTTTTGATTGGTCTATAAGAGGATTATTTTCATTATTTATCGCATCTAAAAGCTCCTCTCGATCATTACTGCAAGCACATAAAAGAAATACAGTCAGTGTAATTTCTATAAATTTTTTCATTTTATTACTACTTTGTTCAACTATTGGCATTTATAGCTAAGTTATATACGCAACTTTTATATATTTGGATGTGAAAGAAAATCTTAACGAAAACGGGGCTAAGCAATTAATTGAGCTCGCCCATTATAAAATGCCTTTTGGCAAATATAAAGGGCGTTATTTAGTGCAACTTCCGGAACCTTATTTGATATGGTTTCAGCAAAAAGGATTTCCTGAGGGTAAGCTTGGCGAGCTGCTCAAAGCCATGACAGAAATTAAGATAAACGGACTAGAAGGTTTAATTATAAAGATTCAAAAAGATTTTCCCAAACAATAAGCTATATCTAGTAGCAATTTGTATTTTTGCTCGCGTTAAGAATTCAACCTAACGCTTCATGTCACAGACAAAATATATTTTCGTAACTGGTGGTGTTACATCCTCACTCGGTAAAGGTATTATAGCAGCCTCGTTAGCAAAATTATTGCAAGCTAGAGGCTATAAAATTACCATTCAAAAACTAGACCCTTATATCAATATAGATCCAGGAACATTAAACCCTTATGAACATGGGGAATGTTATGTCACTGATGATGGCGCAGAAACGGATTTGGACTTGGGCCATTACGAACGTTTTTTAAATGTAACCACTTCGCAAGCGAATAATGTAACCACAGGTAGAATTTACCAAAGCGTTATCGATAAAGAACGTAGAGGCGAATTTTTAGGAAAAACTGTTCAGGTGGTGCCACATATTACCAATGAAATTAAAGAACGTATTCAAATCCTTGGCAAAAGTGGGGATTATGATATTGTCATCACTGAAATTGGAGGTACGGTAGGCGATATAGAATCCTTACCTTATATTGAAGCAGTTCGGCAATTACTATGGGAATTAGGCGATAATAATGGTATTGTTATTCACCTAACTTTAGTGCCTTATTTATCAGCGGCGGGAGAATTAAAAACCAAACCCACCCAGCATTCTGTAAAAACCTTGATGGAAAGCGGAATAAAAGCCGATATTTTAGTGTGCAGAACGGAGCATGAGATTTCTGATGAAATTAAACATAAATTAGCACTTTTTTGTAATGTAAAACGCGAAGCCGTAATTCAATCTATTGATGCTTCAACGATTTACGATGTGCCTATTTTAATGCAAGAAGAAGGTTTAGACACCGTTACCTTGCAGCGATTGGGCTTACCAGATACCATAAGACCTAATTTAGAGCAATGGAATCAGTTTTTAAACAAACACAAGAATCCCAAACATGAAGTTACCATTGGTTTGGTGGGTAAATATGTAGAGCTGCAAGATTCTTATAAGTCCATTTTAGAATCATTTATACACGCAGGTGCTGTTAATGAAGTAAAGGTAAATGTGCGCACCATACATTCTGAACATATCAATGCTAAGAATTTTGAGTCTAAATTAAAAGGACTCAATGGTATTTTGGTGGCGCCAGGTTTTGGTGAACGTGGTATCGAAGGGAAAATTAAAGCGGTACAATACGCCAGAGAAAATAAGATTCCTTTTTTAGGGATTTGTTTAGGAATGCAAATGGCGGTGATAGAATTTTCTAGAAATGTATTAGGCTATCAAGATGCTACTTCTACTGAAATGAAGGAAAGTACAGAACACCCTGTCATTAATTTAATGGAAAATCAGAAAAACATAACCAATAAAGGTGGTACCATGCGCTTGGGAAGTTGGGATTGTGAATTAAAAGACGGTTCCTTGGCACAAGAAATGTATCATGGTGCAAAACAAATAGCCGAACGCCATCGCCACAGGTATGAGTTTAACAACGATTACAAAGAGCAAATAGAGAAAGCAGGCATGATTGCTTCCGGAATAAATAAGGAAACAGGGCTAGTGGAAATTGTTGAAATTCCTGCTCATCCCTGGTTTATCGGGGTGCAATACCATCCAGAATATAAGAGTACGGTGGTAAATCCGCACCCACTTTTTGTGGGATTTGTAAAAGCGACTTTAGCACATAAAAATTAAAGGATAAAATAGAATATTATGCCAGTATGGCACAAATACACAATTGGAGCTATATTTGTAAGCAAAAAACGGTATCAGATCAAATTAGGTTAGAAAAAATAGAATACTTTTTAGATGGAAGATAAAAAATTAGACGTCAATACAATCATAGGTTTTGTTTTGATTTTTGGAATATTACTTTTTATGTTTTGGCAAAACCAGCCAACTCAAGAAGAGATTGAGGCTAAAAAAGCACAGCAAGAACAAGTAGAGGCGGAAACACAAAAGCAAGAGCAAGTCGAGAAAGAAGTTCCTGTTCCTGCCGCAATTAACCTACAAGACTCTACTTCAATCGCTAATTATAAAAGTTCTATTGGAGCATTTGGTTTTACTAAAGCTATTGATGAAACTACGGTTTTAGAAAATAACCTAGTGCATATGAAAGTGAGTAATAAAGGTGGACAAATTACAGAGCTTAGATTAAAAGAATTTAAAACCTACGATTCCATTCCAGTTTATTTGGTCAAAGATGGTAATGCTTCTTTCGCCCTTAATTTCACCACCTCGGATAATAGAACTATAGATACTAAAGATCTATTCTTTGAGCCGAGATTAACAGATAATAACGGCGTAACCATACTTTCTATGAAAGCTAAAGTTTCTGAGAATCAATTCTTAGAATATAGTTATGAAATGAAACCAGACGAATATTTGATAGATTTTTCTATTAAATCTCAAGGTTTAAGCAATATCATTAATAGTACAAAACCCATAAATTTAGATTGGAAATTAAAAGCTATTCGCCACTCTAAAAGTATTCAATATTCTAACAGATATACGCGCTTGACCTATAACCACGAAGACGATAAAATTAGTAAGTTGTCGGAAAGCAGTGAGTTAGATGAAGAAACGGAAACTAATATAAAATGGTTGTCGTATAGGCAGCATTTTTTTAGTTCTATTTTGGCAACAAAAACTCCTTTTGAATCGGCTAAGTTGAGTTCAAAAAACTTGGTCACAGAGGAAAGCCATACTCAAGGTTTTATGAAAATCTATGAAACACAAGCTCCTTTACAATTGGAGGGTGGCGAGTTGGCGTACAATATGGATTGGTACTACGGGCCAACTGATGTAAAGGTTTTGGCACAATATAAAGAACTTGGATTGGAAGATTCAATTCCCTTTGGATGGGGGATTTTTGGTTGGATAAATAGGTATATGTTTACGCCTTTATTTACCTTTTTAAGTGGTTTTGCTCCTGCAGGAATTGCCATTATTATTATGACGATTTTGGTTCGTTTGGCCATGTCGCCAGTAACTTATAAATCGTACTTGTCGCAAGCTAAAATGAAGGTTTTAAAGCCAGAAATTGCTGAGATTAACGAAAAGTACAAGGATAATGCTATGAAAAGGCAGCAAGAAACCATGAAGCTTAATAACAAAGCAGGCGTTAGTCCATTAAGTGGCTGTATTCCAGCTTTAATTCAAATGCCGATTTTCTATGCCTTGTTTATGTTTTTCCCAACATCTTTTGCGTTAAGACAAAAATCGTTTTTATGGGCTGATGATTTAGCGTCATACGATACTATTGCCCAATTACCCTTTACTATTCCTTATTATGGAGATCACGTAAGTTTGTTTCCCATTTTGGCATCAGTAGCTATTTTCTTTTATATGATGATGACTACAGGTCAGAGTATGACGCAACAACCAGGTATGCCAAATATGAAATTTATAATGTACTTATCTCCATTATTAATGTTGTTTTTCTTTAATAGCTATGCTAGTGGATTGAGTTTGTATTATTTCGTATCGAACTTAATTACCATATTTATTATGTTGGCGATAAAGCACTTTATATTAGATGATGCCAAAATTCACGCTCAGATTCAAGAAAATAAATTGAAACCTAAAAAAGAGAATAAGTTTCAACGTAAAATGCGCGAAATGATGGAGCAGGCAGAAGCCCAGAAGAAAATTAGTAAAAAATAACTTGGACTTCTCAATTATGGTTTAAGGTTTTTTTTGGCTCTAAAGGTAATAAGCATTTTGAATTATTATGTTGAGCGTCTTTTAAATTTTTATCAGAGCGACTTTTGTAAAAAATAGTATTTTAGTTAGTCTTAAGCATTAAAAGTTTATATCGCAGAGCTTCAAAGAAAAATTACTACTTGTATTGAGTACTGTTTTTAAGCGTTTAAATGAAGAACAACAAAAAGTTTTGAAGGTAGTCTAGACAAAATTTAAAAGCTCCTCAGTAGTAGAAACTACTCAGGAGCTTTTTTTATTTAGGTTGTTTGGTAAGATTTGGGATGGTAAAGATGCGATATAAGAAAGGTTTTTTAAAATATTAGTTGTCAAAGCCTAAGTTTTGTATATTAAAACGGTTAATTCTGTTGTTAATACTAATTTTCCTTAAAATAACTCAAATAAAACACGCTTTGTAACTTACTATTTAAAGATAAGTAAAATCATAACTAAGCTATATTTCTGATTTTTCTATTTTGTAAAATAAAATTACAAGTGTTTTATTGACTTAGGCATTTAATCAATAAAGATTATGCCATTCAAATTAAGACAACAAATGAATATTCGCCAAATCAAGTACTCCTCTGGTCTCACCGAGGAAGTAAGTGAAGTCCCCTCCTCGGGGGGATTTAGGGGATGGTAATTCGTAAGGTTAAAACAGCCTGTCGGCTGGCAGGTGTGAATTTTTATTTAAGTGCCTAAGTCATTTGTTTTATTTCGCAGCAATCACAACTCAGGGTTGTGATATGGTTTTATCCAAAAAAAAGCTGTTGTGAAATTCACAACAGCTTTTCTTCTTATGAACAAAATGCATATTAATGTAATATATTAAATGCCGATAATGGCACCAATACTTGATTGATGACGTGTGCAACGCCATTGGTCGCCAAAATATTGGTGGCAGTAATACTAGCATCAGTGGTGTTTGGTGTAGTGTCTCTAATCACGAAAGTGTTTCCTGACGCCACAACCGTAACAGAATTACCAGTAAAAGCAGTCGCAACGCTACCTGCTCTTAAATCACTAGCCAAAACTTGTCCTGGTACTACATGGTACAATAAAATATCTCTTAGGGCATTTATTTCCGCAGTTGTATTAAAAGCATCTAAGCCTAAAGTAGGGAAGTCTCCTCCAAATAGATTAAGCAAAGCAACGAATGCAGCATCGGTTGGGGCAAATACAGTGAATGGACCAGCGCCATTTAAAGTAGCTACTAAATCAGTCTTAATAACTGCAGCCTCTAAAATAGAAAGTGAAGGGGTGGCAACTACGATATCAACTAAAGTGCCATTGGCGGCTCTTGCTGCAAATTCAACAGCAGAGGCTGGTAATAATACTTTATCTATGGTATGCGCTACCCCATTCGTAGCTAAAATATCAGTTCCAGTAATGTTAGCATTGGTTGCAGAAGCATCTCCAATTACAAAAGTACCCCCAGAAGCGATAACACTTATGTTATTTCCTGTAAAGGCTGTAGCCACAGAACCAGCAGCTAGTTGTCCAGCTCTTACTTCGCTAGGAATTACGTGGTATAATAAAATATTTCTTAATAAATTTATTTCATCAGTAGTGTTAAAATCATCTAAACTGTCGTATTTAGGGCCTAAAGCATTTAATAAAGCTACGAAAGCATCATTAGTGGGTGCAAAAACGGTAAATGGACCGGCACTCTTCAAGGTGTCAACCAAACCAGTTTTTACAACTGCAGCTTCTAAAATAGAAAGTGGGTCTGTAGCAACAACGATGTCAACTAAGGTTTTATTGGTGATTCTTTCTACAAAATCAATAGCCGCTTGTGGTAACAATACTTTATCGATAGTGTGCGCTACTCCGTTAGATGCAAAAATATCAGTTCCTGTTATTTTCGCGTCGGTTGCAGAAGCATCACCAATAACAAAAGTTCCTCCAGAAGCGATAACATCAATACTATTACCAGCGAAAGCTGTCGCTAATGGACCAACTTTTAAATCCGCTGCTGCTACTTTAGAAGGGATAACATGATATAATAAAATATTTCTAAGTAAATCAATTTCGGCAGGCGTATTAAAATCAGCTAAGGTATTGTAGTCATTTCCTAATGCGTTTAATAAAGCTACAAAAGCAGCATCAGTTGGTGCAAAAACGGTAAAGGGGCCAGCACTATTTAGAGTGGCTACCAAATCAGTTTTGATAACGGCCGCTTCTAAAACGGAAAGTGCGTCAGTATTTACGACCACATCAACAAGTGTTCTTCCAGCGATAGCAGCTGCTTCTAATTGATCTAAAACAGCTTGTGGTATTAAAACTTTGTCAATTACATGAACTATACCATTGCTAGCTTCTACATCTGCAATAACTACCTTAGCGTCAACATCTGTAGCGTCTTGTACAAATACACTTCCATCGGCAATACGTATGGTAAGGTTTTCTTCTTGAACTGTTTTTATAGATTGATTATTTTCTAAGTCAGTTGATTTTACTGCCGCGCCAGCTACCACGTGGTAAGTTAAAATTTTGGCTAGTAAGTTTTTCTGCTCAACAGTTACAAAGTCAGCTAAGGAATTATAATCATCTAATTGAGCAAATAAAGCTGTAAAAGCATCATTGGTAGGAGCAAACACTGTAAATTTAGTGTCACTACTTAGCGTGCCTACTAAATTGTTCGAGGTACCTTCATCTGCTTTTTGCAGGGCAGCCACTAAACTACTTAACGCCGCAGTTGCTTGTGCAGTTTGTACAATGTTTGGTTTCATTTCGGGCGCACTACTTTCATCATCACAGGAATAGGTAAAAGACAATAAAATCGTCGCTAGCAAAATACTTTTTAATTTTTGTAATTTTTTCATAATAATTCTAGTTTTAGGTTTACATTGTTTAATCTTTCAGCTTAAATGCTAAACACACGTAAGATGAATAAATCAAAAAAGGTTGCGTCTGTTTAATCTTTTTTAATAAAAGTTTAACAGAATGATAGATTATTACGGTTAGAACAAAAAAAAGCTACCATTAGGTAGCTTTGTAAACAAAAGTAATTCAAACCTAATTCGTAGTATCTGGGATCAGCACTTTATCTATTGCATGAACAACGCCATTTTTAGCTTGTACATCTAAAATAATAATTTTTGCATCAGAATTACCGCTACCGTCCTCTATAAAACCAACATTATTGCGAATACTGAATTGCAATTTATCACCCTCAAGGGTTGCAGGTGATTCCAAACCGTTACTTATTTTACTGGTCAAAATATTCGCTCCTGCAATCACATGATGTTGTAAAACTTTGGTTAAGTCTTCTCCTGTCGGTACGGCTGTTAAACTAGTAAAAGCACTATTAATCGGTGCAAATACCGTAAATGGAGCTGGTGAAGTTGCGAAAGGAGTGCTTAATATTGTTGTAAAATCTGGCTGCCCGCTGCTTGTTAAAGCACCTAATAGAGAAGAAAACCTAGGATCTGCTTGTACGAAATCTACAATAGACGGCAATTCAACAACCCTATCTGTTATATGTATAAACCCATTATCAGCTCTAATATCAGTTTCGGAAGCAGTAGCACCACCATTGTTTGTGCCGCCATTAAAAGCCAATTCATTATTAGCTGTATTAAAATAGATATTGATAAAAGATTTTTCGTTACCAACAAGAACATAGGCGGCTGTTTTTGAATAAAATAATTGTTGGCTGTTTGCATCTTTAAAAGTAGCCTCATTCACATCTATCGTTAAGATATGATTTAAAAGTAATTGATGTAAATCACTCTTAGGAATTTCACTTAGTGCTCTGCCAGCTAAAAATGTTTCAAAAGCTGCATTTGTTGGTGCTAATAAAGTGTACTGACCAGCGCTAGACAATGCGGGAATTATATTAAGTTCATCAGACTCTGCCTCTAATAAGGTTACCAAAGTAGTTAAATTGGGATTTCCTTTGATGACATCAACAATAGAAGTCGTTATTCGTGCATTTTCATCATTATCATCATTTAAATCACAGGAAGCTATAGTTAACGTAAGCGCAAAAAGTATTAGACACGATTTTAATTTCATTATAGTTTTCATTTAATTATTTTTAATTTATTATTCACAACTGACTATATAGATGTATTATTTTATAATGGTTGCTTTATTTTTGTGGTTTTAACACAAAATTAATAATTTTTTGGTTATCAAGTAAGCGAATTAACGACTATCATTTTCATTCTCAATTTTGTATTTTTGTAAACTTACGTTAAAACAAATGAAAAAAGTAGTAGTTGGCCTTTCAGGAGGTGTTGATTCTAGTGTTGCGGCCTATCTTTTAAAAGAACAGGGATATGATGTTATAGGGCTTTTTATGAAAAATTGGCATGATGATACCGTGACTATTTCTAATGAATGCCCTTGGCTAGAAGATAGTAATGATGCCATGATTGTCGCTGATAAATTAGGAATTCCTTTTCAAACGATAGACTTAAGTGCCGAATATAAAGAACGTATTGTTGTTTATATGTTCAATGAATACGAAAAAGGACGCACCCCGAACCCCGATATACTTTGTAATCGCGAAATTAAGTTTGATGTTTTTATGAAAATAGCATTACAATTAGGGGCAGATTATGTCGCTACTGGGCATTATTGTAGAAAAGGGACAATAAATAACGATGACGGATCAGAAACCTATCAATTGTTATCGGGAAAGGACCCCAATAAAGATCAGTCTTACTTTTTATGCCAGCTATCACAGGAGCAACTTTCAAAAACACTTTTTCCGATAGGCGAATTATTGAAGCCTGAGGTACGCAAAATTGCTGCAGCAAATAATTTGATTACTGCCGATAAAAAAGATTCACAAGGCCTTTGTTTTATAGGTAAAGTACGTTTGCCAGAGTTTTTACAACAAAAATTAAAACCAAAAAAAGGAATTATTATAGAAGTACCTTCAAACACACCCATTTATGAACCTAAAGTGCTTGATTTTTCTTCTAAAACGGATGAATTAGCCTATCGCTCGCAAAAACCTGTCTATCATATTGAAGATGGTAAATTGGTCGGAGAACATCAAGGCGCACATTATTTTACGAAAGGACAACGAAAAGGCTTAGCCGTTGGTGGCACAAAAGACCCTCTTTTTGTCATTGAGACCGATGTTAATGAAAATGTAATTTATACAGGACAAGGTAAAAATCATCCTGGTTTGTACCGAAGAACACTTTTTGTGAAAGAGGATGAATTACATTGGGTACGAACAGATTTAGCCTTGAAAGAAGATGAAACTATGGAAGTAAAAGCGCGTATTCGCTACCGTCAAGAATTGCAAAAAGCCACTTTGTATAAATTAAGTGGTGGACTCTATGTTGATTTTGAACAAAAACAATCCGCTATCACCGAAGGACAATTTGTAGCTTGGTATGTAGAAGATGAATTGATAGGGTCTGGTGTAATTTCATAAATATGAGAAATAGAATTACTGAACTTTTTAAAACTGAATATCCGATTATTCAGGGTGGCATGATTTGGGCCAGCGGTTGGCGTTTAGCGGCGGCCGTGTCCAACGCAGGCGGATTAGGGATTATCGGTGCTGGCTCTATGTATCCGGAAGTGTTGCGTGAACATATTCAAAAATGCAAACTTGCCACCGATAGGCCTTTTGCGGTTAATGTTCCTATGTTGTATCCAGATTTGGAGCAATTAATGGCGATTATTGTGGATCAAGAAGTGAAAATAGTATTTACATCCGCAGGGAACCCGAAAACTTGGACTCCCTTTTTAAAGGAAAAAGGCATTACTGTTGTGCATGTGGTAAGTAGTGTAAAATTCGCGCTAAAAGCCCAAGAAGCAGGTGTTGACGCAATAGTCGCCGAAGGTTTTGAGGCAGGCGGACATAACGGCCGTGATGAAACAACTACTTTAACCTTAATTCCCTTAGTGAAAGAAAAAATTACCATTCCGATTATCGCAGCAGGTGGTATAGCTACTGGAAGTGCCATGTTAGCCGTATTCATTTTAGGTGCTGATGCGGTGCAAGTTGGGAGTAGGTTTGTAGCCAGTTATGAAGCCTCATCCCATGAATTATTCAAACAAAAAGTAGTCGAAGCAGGGGAAGGTGGTACGCATTTAACGCTAAAAGAATTAGCACCTGTACGACTCCTAAAAAATAAATTTTATAACGATATTCAGAATTTATACACTCAAGGGACAACACCACAGGCTTTAAAAGCACTTTTGGGCAGGGCGAGAGCAAAAAAAGGCATGTTCGAAGGCGATTTAGAAGAAGGAGAACTAGAAATAGGTCAAGTTGCAGCCCTTATCCACGATATAAAACCCGCAGGAGAAATTGTTAAGACAATGATGGCCGAGTTTGAAGGGGCTAAGCTGAGTGTTTTAGATTTGTGAGATGGTATCGAAAGTCTAATGACCAATGTTCAAAAAAAAGGGCGAAGTAGAAAGTATTTAGATAAATATGAATAACGATTTTTAATTTTGATGAATGTTTACTATTTGATTTTTTTTGCGCTGACCGCTAAGCGTTTCGTTTAGCAAAAAGCGTCAAGCTCAAATATTTTTCGACCTTCCACCTTAGAATTTAGACCTTAGACTCTGAAGTCATTTTACCAAAAAACTCTGTATCGCTAAATCATAACTTTGCAGTCCAAAACCTAAAATCACCCCTCTAACTACTGGCGATAGGTACGATACATGCCTAAAATCTTCACGTTTATAGGTGTTTGAAATGTGCACTTCAACTACGGGAGTGCTTATCGCTTTTACGGCATCAGCAATACCAATAGAAGTATGCGTATATGCCGCAGCATTCAGGACAATCCCGTCATAGGTAAAACCTACTTCTTGCAGTTTCCCGATAAGTTCGCCCTCAATATTAGATTGAAAATATTCGAGCTGTGTATTTTTAAATCGAAATTGTAATTCTGAAAAATAGTCTTCGAAAGAAGTACTCCCATAAACTTCGGGTTCACGCTTGCCTAATAGATTCAAATTTGGGCCGTTAAGAATAAGTATTTTCATAGCTAGTTTGTTTCAATAATATTTTTTAAAGTCAAATCTTCAATTCACAATTAAAACTGTAGTTAATTCGCCTTTATTTAAATTACTTAGTAAGTCTATACTTTTAGAACCATCTAGCACTTCAATTTTTGCAGTATTTGGGGCTATTTCACCTAAATTTTCAGCTCTAATTTTTATAATATTTTCTCCTTTAACCAAATTAAGCGTCAATATCTTTTTTTCTTTTGTTATGACATGATTATTCAAGATACCTTTATCATTGTAAAAAATAGAAATTTTATCTCCATCTAATTTTCCGGCATCCCAAATAAGGAGTTTTATAGTACTGGTTTTAGTAAATAGTGTGGTAGTTTCGTTTGATTTTAATACATTTAATCCACTTAAATCTAAAGTTTTGGAAACGTTGACATTTTCTTTTATGCTATCATTTATCTTATTTGATTTTTGAATTTTCTTATCGACTTTTTTTACTATTTTTTCAATATTAATAATATTTTTAATCATTATTTCACCATCTATACAAGAAACTCCATCAGCGTATTTTCCTAAAAAAGGACCCTGTAACATGTCTTGCCCCGCCTCTTTTTTCATTTTACCTGTAAAATGTACGTAGCAAAAATCATACATTTTAACATCGGATTTGGTGTATTCCACACCTTCTTCTTTAAAGGTTATTGTTTTGTCAGAAGGATTATACTTACCAACTAAATAAGATTTTGTTTCATGAGCACCGCCCATATTTGTCACCGAATACCCCTTTAAAGAGTTATCTTTCATTATTTCAAAATTGATACGATAAGATATGAATGAACTGTCATTTAGCTTTAAAACACCTAAATATTCTTGTTCCTTCTGAGCATGACTATACGATAAAAAAAGTAAAATAAAAAAAAATGTTAAACGAAATTGCAGCATATTTGTTTCTATATTTGAGTAAACCAAAAATATAGTTTATTATGAAATTAAAACTTTTTTTACCGCTTTTATTTGTTATTTTTTCTTTTTCATCAGTAAGTGCATCTTTTCCAGTAAAAAGAGCTGCTACAGAGCAGAACGCAACTGTAAGTGAAGATTCTCAAGCAGAGTTATTTACTCCTGCCGCTGCTGCTGCGGGTTACGATAAATGGGTCGCTGTTGCTTTTTGGTTTTTCCTAGGTATTTTTGCTGCTCACAGATGGTACGCTAAAAAACCGGCTGGATGGAATATCTTATTTATTTTAACTTTAGGTGGTTTAGGTGTCTGGGCCATTGTTGATTTGATAAATATTTTAACTGATAATTTTAATTAATTTTCAATGTATTTTGAATTAAAAAGTCGAGATACAATTCTCGACTTTTTTTTCTCAATCAATTACATATCTAATGCCTAGTCCAAATCTGGCAGCTTGAAAACCGCCATCCTCTGAGATTAAAATATCAGGACGCCAATCAAAAGTAAAACTTAATGGAATGGTATCTGGTTTATAATCTAACCCTACGTTCGGACGAGCGCTAAAAGTAGTGCCACCACCTACAAAAGTAAACGCAGGGCCAATGCCGGCAAACCATTTTAAGCCATCGCCCGAAGGAATATTCCCATAGTATTGATACAAGAAAATTACACCTGTAATTCCACTTCCGAAAAGTACTTCTGCTTGAGCACCTTGATTTTCTTGAAAAAAATATTTAGCACTTGGCCCTACAAGTGTAAATCCTGTTCCAAAATCTATTCCTAAACCTACAGCCGTTTTATAGTTAGATTGTGCATTTATTTGCGATAAACTAATAATGAAGAGTGTGATTGCAGCGATTACTATTTTTTTCATTTCATTTTATTTCTTAATTTAGAAGTAAAGCTATTTTTTTTAAACTGAAATGCAAAATATATAGTTGAAATTTTCAGCAGTAACAATCAGAAGAATTTTAAAACTCCAAAATCTGTAAAATTTTGATTAAGGCTGCAGTTATATCGAACCCCTGACGCTATACTTATATTATCGCTCAAAAAAATCGCATAGCCTGCTTGTCCTCCTAGCCATAGTGGATTTTCAGTACTATCGGTTATTGATGCTCCAGCAATATCTAATTGTACGGGAATGGTATTAAAAAAATAATATTTTGCTCCTACTTTATAGGTAAAAGCACTACTACTATCATTATAATCCAAACCTACTTTGAGGGCTAAATCGTCGGCAATAAAATAACCTGCTTCTGCTCCTAAGGCAAATTCTGTAGTTCCGTCAGAAGAAACCAATCTAAAACTGGTGTTAGAACCATGAGCAACACTTTCGCCGAAACCTGTATTGGCTTCTAATAAAACGTTCCTCGGTCTGTTTGTGCATGGCTTAAAGCTGTAATAAAAAAAAGACTGATTAAAATAATTTTTTCATCTGTTCACCTATTTACAATGAATAATATTCAAAAGTAGACGTAAACTTTGATCTAAATAATCCCTAAAAACCAGTATTTTTAGATGGTTATAATTGAGTAGTTTTTTAAATTGAATCTAAAAAAAATAGGAAGCCAATTGGCTTCCCTATTTATAGGAGGTTCTAACTTTTTATAAAGAGAATAAAACCCCTAAATTAATTGTTGAAAATGAAGTATCTGCATCTTTAATACTTACACCTGTATATGATAAGTTGAGTTGTGCTTTTTCAGAAATATTATAACCAACTAAAGGTCTATAATAAAAACCACCATCATTTCCATCATTAATTCCTAGAGCATACCCTAGATCAGCACCAACTGAAAACTTTTCAGAAGCATTAAAACGTGCAGAAGCAGCAATTGGAATAAATTGAACAGCCGAATCAGCGCCTAAATCTGTAAGCTCCTTTTTGACAAATGTATTAACGAAACCAGTAGCAATACCAGCATCAAAACTATCAGATACCTCAAACATGTAGGCTGCATCCAATCCTAAACCAAATGAAGTTATATCTGCGGCATCACCTACTGGTAATTGAGCATATACTCCAAGTTTAAAACCTTCTTGTGCTTGAACACCAAAACTAATTAATGCAAAAGCGGCAATTAATAATACTTTTTTCATAATTTTAATATTTATTTATATTTAGGTTGCAAACATACATTGCAATTAATTACAATTTTAGGAAATAGTTGTAAAATTGATGTTTTATGTAGTATAAATCAATTTTTTTTAGGTAAGATTTGAGAATAATTACCGACAAAACAGATAATTCCTGCGATAAAATGCATTAATTAGCCTTATGAACTGGAACCAAGCCATAAACGATTATCAAAACTATTTAAAAATAGAAAGGGGCTTGTCTAAAAACTCTATTGCCAATTATACCTTAGACATTGAGAAACTGCGCTTGTTTTTAGATAATAACCATATAGAAATAGCTCCTATAAAAATTGATAGAGAGACAATTCAACAATTTATTTACACTATCGCCAAAGAAGTAAACCCTCGTTCACAAGCACGTATTATTTCTGGTTTAAAAAGTTTTTTTAATTATTTATTGTTTGAAGAGTACCGAAAAGACAATCCTTTAGATTTGATTGAATCGCCTAAAATTGGCAGAAAATTACCAGATACTTTATCCGAAGAAGAAATTAATGCTCTTATTGCTGCCATAGACCTTTCCAAACCCGAAGGCGAACGCAACAGGGCTATTTTAGAAACTTTATATGGTTGCGGGCTGCGCGTTTCAGAATTGGTGGATTTAAAAATATCAGATTTATTTTTTGAGGAAGATTTTATCAAAGTTACAGGAAAAGGAGATAAACAGCGTTTTGTGCCCATTAGCGACATCAATAAAAAATACATGAATAGCTATAAGAATCAGGTTCGTGTACATTTAAAAATTCAAAAAGGCTTTGATGATGTTCTGTTTTTAAATAGAAGAGGTAAAAAGTTAACTCGCGCTATGGTTTTTACCATTATAAAGCAACTGGCCGAAAAAATCAGCCTCCATAAAATCATTAGTCCACACACCTTTCGCCATTCTTTCGCGACACATTTGCTGCAAAACGGCGCAGATTTAAGAGCTATTCAACAAATGTTAGGGCATGAAAGTATTACGACGACGGAAGTATATATGCATGTAGATAGAACTCATTTGTCCGATGTGTTGCATAAATATCATCCTAGAAAATGATTTTAAGGCTCAGCGCAATGCTCTTGGCGCTGTCCCCAGTACTCCACGTTTTAATTGAAATTTAAAAAATGTAATTTTGGCATTTTTAAAACATCGTAAGCCTAATATGAAGGTATTCTCGTTTAAGCATTACTTTGCTTTTAGCGTTAAAACTTAAAAATATGAGATCTGAATTACGCTATCTTTTATTTTAGTTTTCCATCAACGCAGAACAAACAATCATCAAGGATTTTTAGTCAAAACCTAGAAACTAACACCCAGAACCCTATAAAAACGCAAGCTCAAATTCAAGCTCAAGAAAACGACTACTTTAAACCTGAAACCCGAAATTTTTAAGATCTAGCAGCCAACTCACTCCTGACTTTGTAATACTTTTATTTCATCACGAAGTTTTGCCGCTTGCATAAAGTCCAATTCTTTGGCGGCTTTTTCCATATCTTTTCGCTTTTCACGAATCATTTTTTCTATTTGTTCTTTCGTTAAATAGTTTAAATCTGGTTCGGCTGCTCTTACCACTTCTTTTTGAAAATGATAGGTAGAAACAGAGTTTTTTGCCAAAGCGCTGTCCAAACTCTTATTTAAAGCTTTTGGGATTAAGTTGTGTTTAGTGTTGTATGCAACCTGTTTTTCGCGTCGGTATGTGGTTTCGTCCATCGTGGTTTGCATGCTTCTTGTAATTTTATCGGCATACATAATGGCTTTTCCGTTTAAATTTCTGGCCGCCCTACCTACTGTTTGCGTTAGGGAACGGTTACTTCTTAAAAAACCTTCTTTGTCCGCATCTAGAATAGCGACAAGCGATACTTCGGGTAAATCTAAGCCCTCCCGTAACAAGTTGACTCCGATTAAAACATCAAAAACACCTTTACGCAAATCCTGCATAATCTCCACGCGTTCTAAGGTATCAACATCACTATGAATATAACGACAACGCACATTTATTCGGTCTAAATATTTAGCCAATTCTTCCGCCATTCTTTTGGTCAAGGTAGTTACTAAAGTACGTTCGTCTTTTTCTGTGCGTTGTTGAATTTCTTCTACCAAATCATCAATCTGATTTAAACTTGGGCGCACTTCTATAATGGGGTCTAATAAGCCAGTCGGACGAATAATTTGCTCTACATAAACCCCTTGACTTAATTGTAATTCGTAATCCGCAGGGGTGGCACTTACGTAAATAACTTGATTTTGTAAGGCTTCAAACTCTTCAAATTTAAGCGGACGGTTGTCCATCGCGGCGGGTAATCTAAAGCCGTATTCTACCAAATTTTCTTTTCTGGAGCGGTCACCACCGTACATGGCATGTACTTGTGAAATGGTAACGTGACTTTCATCTACCACCATTAAATAATCATCAGGGAAATAGTCTAAAAGGCAGAAAGGTCTTGTGCCCGGTTCTCGCCCATCTAAATAACGAGAATAATTTTCGATACCCGAACAGTAGCCCAATTCTCGAATCATTTCTAAATCAAAATTGGTGCGTTCTTCTAAACGTTTTGCTTCTAATGGTTTTCCGACTTCTTTGAAAAAATCGATTTGTTTAACCAAATCATCTTGAATTTGATGAATCGCATTTTGTAAAATGTCAGGGGAAGTTACGAACATATTCGCTGGGTATATGTTGATATTCTCGTAGCTTCGAAGGGTCTTATTTTTTAAGGGATCAAAAGCTTCAATTTCTTCTACCTCATCCCCGAAAAAGTGAATTCGAAAGGCATAATCAGCATAACTAGGGAAAACATCTACCACATCGCCTTTAACTCTAAAATTGCCATTTCTGAAATCTGCGGTAGTTCTAGAATATAAACTTTGGACTAATTGATGTAAGAATTTCGTTCTAGAAATGACTTGATCTTTGTGTATAGAAATTACATTTTTTTGAAATTCTACAGGGTTCCCAATACCATATAAACAGGAAACAGAGGCCACAACAATAACATCTCTTCTGCCTGATAAAAGTGAAGAAGTAGTGCTTAAACGCAGTTTTTCAATATCTTCATTGATGGATAGATCTTTTTCTATATACAATCCAGAACTAGGAATATAAGCTTCTGGCTGGTAATAATCGTAATACGAAACAAAATATTCAACGGCGTTCTCAGGGAAAAACTGCTTAAATTCTGAATACAATTGAGCTGCTAAAGTTTTGTTATGCGCTAAAACTAGCGTTGGTTTTTGTACTTCTTCAATCACGTTTGCCACCGTAAATGTTTTTCCTGAACCTGTAACCCCCAATAAGGTTTGATATTTTTCTTCGGCGTTGATACCCTTTACCAATTCCTTAATCGCATTAGGCTGATCGCCAGTGGGTTTGAATTCTGATACTACCTTAAATTTCATAATTCAAAATTACAAAAGGCATGACAATTAAAATAGTACTGTGAGGTTAAATTTTAATCTAAATAATTATGGCTTAAGTTTCTATACTTATTCATTTTTACAATTTATCTTTTCAATGAAAAATGCCCTTTAAAAACGCGTCCGTCTTCTAAATCTACTTTGAACCAATAATCAGAGGCAGGTAACGGTTGCCCATCCACAAATCCATCCCAACCTTTGTTTTTAGGGGTTATATCAGCGATTAAAGCTCCAAAACGGTTATAAATAGTAATGATGCTATTGGGCTGAAAAACTTCATCAACGCCTATAATTTGCCAAAAATCATTGAAACCGTCTCCGTTTGGGGTAAAGAATTTTGGATAACCGATGATGGCTATTTTTTGCTCCCTAATGCCACATCCAAATTTATCTTGGATATAAACGGTACTAAAACCTGGAGGCACATTGGTGAATTTTGTATTGTTTTGATAGCTAATCCCATCCATAGAATATTTGTAATCACCATCGCCTGTTACAAAAATTTCAACGGTATTATTCTCTGAAATATCTTTAATCTCAATGTTTCTAATCAATGCAATGTTTGAGGGTTGAACAACAAAATTCAGACGATTGTTGCAGTTTGTCGTATTTGCACCTGTATTATAGGTATAGCTAATTTCTAAAGCATAATTTCCTGCTGTTGTTATTGTTACTACCTCAATACTGCCGACTTCTGTTTCATTTGCTCCTTCTATTCGAATCCAACGATATACATCAAAACCAGCAGGGGCTACTAAATCTAAAGGCTCCCCATCCGTGCATAAATAATGAATTTCTGGAAACTCAATCTTTGGTGTTGGGTTAACGATTAAGACAATTTCATCGACACCTTGACATTCGTTTGCATTTTCTAAACGAACATATAGGGTAGTGGATTCTGTTAAAAAATTACCAGAAATAGTATTTTGTTCTGTGGCAACATCTTCAAGGGAAGTATAAAAACTGGCGTCAATATTAGCATAATTGGTTTGTCTGATTAAATCTAAATCAAAAAATCCTTCTATTTTGTCATCATCTGGATTGCTTTCACAGGTGTAAAATGGACTTTGAGCATTTAAACCTACCGTAGTGGCTTGGATACTAAGTTGCACTTCGCCGTTAGCGTCACAGCCTAAATTGCTAATGGCCTTGTAATATAAGGTTTGGTTAAAAGCATTCGTGTTTATGTATTCAATGGTATTTACAATAGGGTCATCGTTGGCAAGTGCCATTGCACTTTCATAAAATAAAAAGGTAAAATTATTGGCGTTTGGTTCAAATAAATAAGCTTGTTGAAGGTTAATGGTGGTAATGCCATCAGAAGGATCAAGTTCATCGGCATCACATTGCACTATACTTAATATTCCAGAAGGCGGAGCAGGGTTTACCAGTATGGTAGATTCTCCGATTATCGGGCAATCCTTAGGATCGGGAAGCGTAATTTCTAAACCATATTTGCCGGCATCAGTTAATTGGGCTGCATTAATTTCAAGAAAATAAGATGAATTTACAATAGGTACACCATCTTTTTCCCAGTTATAGATAGCTCCGGGAAAATCTTCGGCCTCTAAAATAAAACCATCATTTTGGCAAACTGTTAAGGAGGAACTAGTGGTGCCATCGGGATTTTTAATTAAATCTGTTTTGTTAAAAAACGATTGTATAAAGGGTGGTAATCCCTGCATGGCTAGTCGGCCATTTAAGGAAACTACATTGTGTTGATAATTGGCGGCTGCCCCTAATTCACTAGGATTGTTAATGACACTTAAAAAAGGAACTCCTTCTGAGTAACTTATGGGATTAGTTCTATAAATTTTTCCGTTTTCAGCCATTTGTAAAGCACCTCGGTAAGCTTCTCTTTGATCTATGACCACTGCCGATGATGAAATATCTGCTACGGTAATATCATATTGAATTAAAGAAGCACTGCTAGGCTGATTGTTATTATTGTTGTGGCTATTTAAATATAAAAAGCGGTTGTTATTCGAAAATTCAATACCATAAGCTATTTGGTTTGGCGTTGGATTGCTGATAAAAGTTTCATTCGATAAAATGCCTGTTGTAGCATCAAAATCATACAAATAAAGTCCATCATTGGCATTGGCACTAGCCATTTTTGTACCGTCCGATGATAATTTTAAATAACCCCTACCGTCTTGAATAAATAGGTTTTGAAAAGTGTTTTTTATTGGAGTGGTAACAATTCCTGTACTGTTGACCTCGTAGCAATAATAAGTATCGTAAAAAGCACCATTGTTATTTTCACTGCCTAGGCTTATGACCCAAATAGATTTTTCAAAACAATCTTTGATAACCCCCGTAATTTTTTCAGAGCTGTCTTGAAGTAGATTGATGTTTTTTTGAGTAATGGCACCATTTCCTCCGTTTAATGAAATATCTAAAACAGAATAATTGAGTCCAAAATCTGGATCATTATTATTTATTGAGGTATCAACCGTAAATATATAATAGATGTTTGGATCCTCTGGTTTAGGCACCATAATGGCAGATTGCGCACTGGATGGGTCGCCAAAAAGTCCTACACCGTTTTGTACAACTTGATGGTTGCGGTTATAAACAGTAATACCATCTGTGTAGGCTATGAGTTGTCCGTTACTATCGGATATAGAAGTACAACCTTCCACAGTATTTAAATTTCCATTGCTGAGCGCCGTTACGCTCCCATCATTATTAAAGCGGATGCCAGAATTTTCACCAAAATACCAGTTTGATGTTTCTCCTTGTGCAGATACACCTCCAATAGTAAAAACTAAAAAAAATAGTATAATGTAATTTTTTTGCATAGCGTTTCTCAGACGCTACAATATACTACAAATCTCTTTTCTTTAATAAGGCATAGGATAAATAAATAAAAATAGCCGTCCAAAGGAGTACAATCGCTATTTCATACCACTGAATTTGATAATTAAGTTCTAATTTTTCACCCATTTGTTGTGCGACAGCTTGTACACTTTTAAGTCTTGAAAAGGGTTCTTTAATTAAATTAAACATCGCATTTAATGGAAAAAAGCCCATAATTGCATCCGTAGTTTCGCCATCAAAAAGTTTCCATCGAATCATTCCTCTTACAAAACCTTCAAATATTTGCCATAAGATTAAAAAACCTAATGCAAATGCCGACCTTTTAACTAAAATGCCCAGGAACAGGCAAAAAGAAAAAAAGCCCATTAACTTTATGAAAAAGGCCAGTAGAAATTCTAAATCAGACGTAATGATAGAAAATTCTTTAAAATCAGAATAAATAAGTCCGAGAATTAGTGAAACTACAAAAACAAAGACAGTAGAAATGAGCGAGAAGCTTACGACTGTTAAAAATTTAGAGAGTATAAATTCTTTCTTGGAAAGTCCGTCTATCAAGTTTTGTTTTATGGTTTTGTTACTGTACTCATTCGCCATCATAGAAACAATGACAATCGCCAAGAATAGTTTAAAAAAAGCAGCAAAAAAGGTATTAAAATGCCAGATATAAGGAAAATTAAAAATCCCTTGCTCTGCCAAATGAAATTGTATCGGACCAATATTAAATTTAATAGCCGCCATTAAAGCTATTGTTGTTAAAAGAAAAAAGTAAGATATAATTAAAATTTTACTGGCCCTATTGTTCCAAAGTTTTATAAATTCTATTTGTAGTAAACGCTTCATTTGAAAGGTATTATATTTTTTAAAATTTATTTAGTTTGAGGCGTTTTTTGTTAGCGTCAAAAATTGTTCTTCTAAGCTTTCTCTTCTTTTTAATAAAAGTGAAAGAATGATGCCTTTTTCAAAAAGTAGTTTATTTAAGTCCTCAGCATTAATTTCCTCCTTTAAAATAGCGGTAATTAAACCGTCATAAATTTTAACTTCACTAAAACTCTTATGGTTGTTTAAAAAATCGAGTAATTCTTTTTCTTTTTTGGCTCTTAGTTCAAAAAAACCATAACTAGCCAGCATGGCATCAACGCTACCAGAATACAATTTTTTCCCATTTCTGAGGATGACTACGTGGCTACATACTTTTTCTACTTCATCTAATAAATGTGATGCTAAAAGTATGGTAGTGCCTTGTGCGGCTATTTGTTTTATAATTTCTCTAATTTGATGAATGCCTTGTGGATCTAAACCGTTGGTAGGTTCATCAAGAATTAAAATTTCTGGATCATTGAGTAGGGCAGAGGCGATAGCCAAACGCTGTTTCATTCCTAAAGAATAGGTGCTAAATTTGCTATTTTTTCTATCTAAAAGTCCCACTAATTCTAATTTTTCATCAATTTTTGAGGAAGAAACTTCTTTTATTTTACAAACCAGTTTCAAATTTTGAACTGCGGTCATGTAAGGATAAAAATTTGGACGTTCTATAATGGCGCCTACTTTTTTTAGAGCATCATGTGTGGTGGTATGCCCATCAAACCAACTGAAATTTCCAGAAGTTTTATTAACAACGTTTAAAACGACGCCTAAGGTGGTAGATTTGCCGCTTCCGTTAGGACCTAAAATGCCATAAACGTTGCCTTTTTCGATGGTAAACGATAAGTCGTTGACAGCGATAAGAGAACCGAATTTTTTTGTGAGGTTATTTACAGTAAGAATAGTTTCCAATTAAAAAGGTTTTTAGGTTGTTTAAGTAAGACGATGAATAGCTTTAATTGTTACACTAATTTTTTAAAAACAATTTAGTAGTTGGGTAATTTTAAAGGAAATAGCATCCTTTTGGCAATTTTCTTTATATATACGTATTTGAAGTATTAATAGGTAATGACCTGTTAGTTTTGGTTTACCCTATAAGTGATTCTACGATTGGTTATGACACTTGCAGGTCTAATGCTTAATATTACTTCCTCAGAGATTGTTGGTTCACATATAAAAGTTTCACTAATAAGAATCAGCCTATAAACATATCCATTTTTATCTATACCTGGCGTGATAATAATTAAGGAATTGGTGTTTACGTCACTATAATCTGGGCCATTGAGGATATCGGTAAAGGTACTTCCACCATTAGAGCTAACTTGCCACTGATAAGTGTCAGTTCCTGTATCGGTAGTATTAAAGCTTGCATTAGACCCTACTAAAAGACTTTGATTTACTGGTTCAACAGTTATAGTTGGTGCCATCCCTACTTCTTGAAAATCAAAAATACTATTTGTATTATTGTCTGCTGGTGTCATGTAAGAAGCTGCTACTACAGTTCCATTAGCATTTACTGCTGGTATTCCAATGCCATAAACACCACCATCACCGCCATCGGCATTCGCATTGTTGTAGGCTTCGTTAGCATCGGAGCAACCGTCGTTATCTGAATCAAGGTCATAGGAGTTTGGAAGAGCATCTGCATCAGCATTGCAGTTTTCTGAACCAAAAACTTGTAGTTCTCCTATATTTATATATCTGCCACTCATATTTCCTGCCATCTGTAGCCGTATATACCTTCCAGTAATACCCGCAGGGATAATAATCTGAATTTGTCCAGTTGTATTTCCTAGCTGTGTTGTAAAAGTGGAATTGCTTAAAGACTCACTAAGATTCGTATTGGATGGAAAAGGAGTATTAGATACCATAACATAAGCATTAGACAGTCTTTCTGAACAACAGTCTGTTCTATTCCAAATTTGTATTTCATCAATAAGTTGACTACTACCTAAATCAATGGTTAGCCAATCTGTATTAGTACTACCCAAAGAGTGGGCAACGGAGTTAGCCGACCAATTACCATTTGTATTTCCGTCAATTGCCTTTGATGCTTCACCATTTGGATAAGTAGAGCTAAAGGTAGCAGTTCCAGAAAGAGCGAGATTAACGCTATTTAAAGGACATTCTACGTTATCTAAAATACCGTCATTATCATCATCTAAATCAACTAAATCCATAACGCCATCATTATCAAAATCGTTTAAAATTGTAATTGAAACCGAAGGTGAATCTACAGAAGTATTAATGTCTGTTTGGTCTTGGTTATTTGTAGCGATATTAACAATTGATTGTGTAGCGAAAGTCAGATTATTTGCGTCCGCTAATGCGATAAGGGTAATTGTTTCTCTTTGTCCACTATTTAAAGTTCCTATATTCCAATTTGGGGCAGACCAGTTTCCTGTGCTTGGTGTTGCAGATACCAATGATAATCCAGTTGGCAGTACATCAGTAACCATTAAATTGGTAACAGGGTTTACACCAAAACTCTCTACGCTAATTGTAAAGCTTATAGTTTCAGTTTCATTAAGGGAGTTTTTATTTGCTGTTTTGTTGATAACAATATCTGGATTACAGTAGTAGGCTGAAATTGGTTGAGAATCATAGTTGCAGGTGCCTTTACGAACTCTTACATAATAATCTCCTGCATTAGTTGGTGTATAATTAGAAGCAGTTGCACCAGGAATCAGTACGCCATCGCCAAACCATTGGTAAGAATCAAAGGTGCCAGAGCTAATTTCTAAATTGCCGCCAGGTAAGCAACCACCACCAGTGATTTGAAGTGCGACAACGGGTACAGTATCAAAACCTGAAAAATAACCAGCAATACCGCGATTGGCATTTGCCCCAAAAAAACCAACAGCAATAGGTCCGGTAGATTGTACACTTACATTTCCTGTTAAATTTGGGATATAAAAAGTTTTCCAATCTGTAGAGCCAGCAACCGCTAATGGAGCTGGTAAAGTTACTATACCAGAACCATTCGTAACGATAATATTCGCATTTGGTGTTGTTGTAGAGGCAATGATGGTAATACCACCTGTTAAAGTAGTACCCGCTGCGTTGGTGATGTCAGGAATATTGTCCATAACATCAGGCAACAAGCAGTTTAAAGGTGCCACAAAATTTAAACCTACAGTTTGTACTCCAGAACTACCTGCTAAATTTTGATACGCGTAGGCATCCTTTGAGGTAGTTACGAGCATATTAGCTCCAGGGGAACCACTAGAGTAATTACTTCCTGGAACAATAAAATAATCACCGTTATTAATTGTAGCTATTGGGGTAAGAGAACCATTTACGAAAATATCCGTATTATTTTGAGTTCCTATGATAATAGGAAATTCAGTAGCATCGACACCGTTAGCTCTGATAAATACATATTCTTTCCCTATTCTATTTTCTGGAACAGGCTGATCAATACCTGCATCTCTGCTTCCGCTGGAAGAAGCCACCACACCATAATTTAAACCTCCGTTACTAATCACAATATCTCTTGAAGCCACTATAGAGGCACCAAGCCAACCATCTCTGTTTGCCGGCGTTTGGTTAGTATAGGCTTCTAAAACATAACTTTGATTTCTATTTAAGGTTATGGTAATCGTATTACTTGTAATTCCACCCACATTATTTTGTAATCTAAACTCACAATTTGGGTCGTAGCCAGATATGGTGACGCTAGTATTATCTTCTGTGGCCATTATTCCTAAGGAGGTCGATATATCAGGGGTTGTCGCATAATTTGGCGCACCGCCCCATTTAAAACGACTACCTAAAGCTTGCCTTCCTTTTGAAGTTAAGGAGGTCGCTTGAGCTCCAGAAACTCCTCTGTAATTCACATAAAATTTTTGACCACTATTAGATTCAAACCGTAGGCCGCTATTGGACAAAACTATACCTGTATTATTATTCTGTACCATGGTAATATCATTATCGCCAGTAGGTAAATTATAGGTAGCCGGATTTGTTTTGGAAATAGAAAAAGTAGCTATAGGAGTACCGCTTGTTCCTCTAAATGCAAGCACCGTAAAGGAGGTGGTTTCTGGAGTGGATAGATAAATGGCCTGTTGTTGTATAGCGCTATTATTGCTGCCTTGTTTTAAAGGAGGTAAATAATGTAAGTCGCTAAGTTGGGAATACCCCGCAACACTAAATACAAAAAATAAAAAACTTATAAGAAAATGCTTTTGCATGTTGAAATAAAGAATTACCCTATAAAATAACATGGAAGAGATTTTATGACCAATTCTTTGTTGTGAAGTAGTGGTGCCACGTAGTGAATGGAGTTCTAAACGATGGTTGAAATAATTTACAGGGTAAAAAAAATTTAATTACCGTTATTTTTTAAAGTATAAACTTGTGTGTCTTGAATTAAATGATAACTTTAAGAATTAGCAAGAAATTAGAGTTCTAAAATATGTCCGAAGAAAAGTTAATGTCGAAAAAAAAACCTGCTTACCCAGTTAGCGATAGGTTAAATAGCTATTTGAACAACTACAACCGTACTATAGAAATTCCCATTTTTTATGAGGATTTACTCCGATTTTCTGGTTCTATTGTGGTTTATGATTCTAACGATGAGGACAGCCTTTGGGTTAGGGTGTATTATTCTGAATTTGAACGTGCCGAAATAGATATAAGCCTTAAAAAAGTGTATTCTATTTTGTTATCTGATGGCGGTGATGATATTTTTCAATACTTAAATATAGATGCAGTTGACTATTGTACTTTCGGGAATTCCAAACCTTTCCGAATAAAAGTCAGAAATATATTGAATGACAACTTTACCTATTTTTATGTAAAAAAAACAGATGCTTCCCGTATTTATGGACTAGAATTAGAACACATGCTTTCCCCTTATAATCTTAACTTTTTGGTGTATAAAAATACTTTAATTGAAGAGCATATTGCAGGAATTCCGGGTGATGTTTTTATTAAAGATATGTTGCCCAATTGTTCAGAAGCCGATAAAGCACAATTGGCTAAAGAATTTGTTAAGTTTAATGAACGGTGTATGATTCGTTTGTTAGGCGATATGCGTTCGTACAATTATGTGATTGTACCCACACACGATTTTGACCATGTGGTTTATAAAATTAGACCTATAGATTTTGATCAGCAATGTTATGAAGGTAAATTGAAAGTTTATAGGCCACAGTTTTTTAAAGAAAACTACCAAATGGTGGAATTAGTCCGTTCTAAACTCCAAGCAAAATCGGTTGACCAGTACAAATTAGAAGAGCGTTCTATTGTGGCAAAACGGATAATAAGCTCAGGAAATAGAATTAAAAGATTGTTAAAAGCTTGTTTAGTCGATGAGATTTCTACCCCCGAAAATATTGAGCTTTTAAAATCACAAATACACGAACTCACATTAGATGTAAGCTTTAAAAATTGCACAAAAATGGGCGAAGTATTGAACCTCGCCTTGGATTTTGTAAAACGCAATTATCAGGATGTGAGCATGAAACAAATTATGGAAAGTAAGATAAGATAAAATAAAAAGTGCAAGCTCAAGCCCCCTGCAATTCCCCATTGGAGGAGCAAAAAGAAACTATGCTAAAGTTTCGCTTAAAAATATGATTTTTTATCCGTAAAGTTTAGAGTTCTCTACTTTTGAGGGACTTAGAGGGGGCATTTGGGGTGCTTTTAACTTTTTTGCTCCTTATTAAAATACACCAAGTAGTAATACATCTGTTTTTCTTCATCCCAACCTTTTTCTACGAATTTTTCTGCGGATTCGGGGTTTATAAAATCTAAGCGAATTTGGATGTTGGTATCTAAATGAATTACGTTTTTAATCTTTTTGCGAGCATCGCTAACCGCTTTGTTGGCAATGTCAAAGCTCGAAATATCTTCTACGCTGTATTTAGGGCCTTTCTCTACTTTGTAATGCTTAAACTCAGGGATCAGCGCGGGGTTTTCCATCACTTCGTTTAAGAAGTTTGTTTCTTCAAAAGTGTCGTTCTTAGCAAAATGATTTACAGCTCTGTTCATAAACAACACTTCTTGTTGTTTATCTTCAGCCGGCAAAACAACATCTTTAGCAAAATTCTGACAGAATTTTAAGTAGTTTTTTGTTTTAAAATTGTCATCAGAAAGCGGTTCAACTCCTAAAAATTCTTCGAGCCAATATTTGGTATCGTATCTATTGCTATCAACCGATAATATTTTGTAACCTTCTTCTTTATTCGAATTAAAAATTAAGCAGCCTTTATCCAGTTTGTTGATATTTATGCCTTGCTGAATAACGATGTCTAAGCTACTACCTTTTTCTTCAAACTGAATAAAATCCTGTTTTAGTTCGCTTTTAAAAATTCCAACGGCATTCACTTTTACGTTATCTAACAAAAGTCCCGTTAAGTGAGCGATATATAGTTCACCACTTTTTATATGTGGATGGTTAGATTGCTCAAATAAATAAGACGCTATTTTTTTTGAATTAGCGTGAATACTGTCTGGGTCATCAAAAATGCTAGAAACAATTTTAAACATCTCATTAAATTCAACATCAACTTCGTTGGAGAAATGAAAATAGTTTTCTTCTTTTTCACGAAATGGCTTAAAAAAATATTCTTTTAATAAACCTGTAGTTTCATCATTGAGGCTATGGGGTTTGTCCGATAAAAAAATAGTTTCATTTTTATTTTTATTCCCAACGCGGTGTAGCGATATGCTATCAATTTGGGTTGCGTATAAGTTGATCATTTATTTTAGTTGTTCGTTCTATGTTGCTCGTTGATTGTTGTTGATTGTCGTTGTCGGTATCTCGTTTTTAGTCTTAATACTTACTAATTATTACTTAAGACTTTTTTCTAGTTCCAATTCTCATCAAAATCTAAATCATCGTAACTGTCAAAAGTATCATCAAAATCAAAAGTAGGGTCTGCTACAAACTTTTTTTCTGGTGGAGAGTCAGGTAGATCTCCGAAACTAAAAAGTATATTCGGATACGCATTACCGTCTTCTTTTTCAACAATATCGGCTAATTCAACAAAGAAAGTCCACATACTTAAAAAGTCATACACATAAATAAGTTTAGGTGTATCCTCCGTAATAATATCTTTCAGGAAAGTTTCGTTCATTAAGCGAATAGTATCACCATTTTCACTTATATCGTGCAAAGCAATTTCTTCATTTTGGTTCCATTCTTCGTCACAGGTGTAAAATGACGCCATTTCGTTACCTAAGAATCCAAATGCTTGTGTTATCGCATTATGAAAATCTTCAAGTGAATTATTGGCTTCAATTTCAATATCTCTAAAAATATCTTCTTCTGCATCTAAAATTATTCGTACTTTATAAATCATCATTTAGATTTTTAAATATGGAACAAAGTTACAAAGTTTTGGGACTTTTTGACCAATTTAAGGCTTCTAAAAGTAAATAGAATTGTACCCCGAAGAGCAAAGCGGCTATCACCAAATGCAGCGTTTGCGTACCAAACGGAAAATCAATATAATACATCGCCATGCCAGAAGCAATTTCAATAAGTAATAAAGCGATCACCCATTTTATTTTTTGAAAGCCTATTTTTAATTTCGTAATGAGGTATATGATGTAAAGGTTTAATGCTAAGACAACGACTGAAAAAGAACGGTGAAAGTAAAATTGGAAAGTAGGGTCGTTTAACCATTGGTTTTTTGCGTTATCCCCCAAAAGATCTGCTTGATGATCTACAAATTCACGTACTTGCGTACCTAAAATTACTTGTATAATTGTTAAGACTAATGCGCCTGAAAATAACAAAGCTAGTTTTTTATGTCCCTTATTGGTTAGCCTTTCTTTTGATGTGTAATATATTAAATACAAAAGTAAAGCGACGATGAGCAATGCCATTAACATGTGAAAGGTTATTTTTACTGGGGCTAAAACGGAATAGACAACAGTTGCTCCTAGCCATGCCTGAAAACCCATTCCAAAAACTACTAGCCATGAAAGTAACGTAACTTTTTTGTTTTTTTTCCAATAAGTGATGGATAGCATGGCGAGGGCTAAAGTCGCAAGCCCGGCTAAAGCACCTAAAAGTCGGTTTATATATTCAATCCAAGTATGCCAAACATTAAAAATGGCGTAATCGTGTTTGGTATAATTTTCCCAGTTATTTGGGTTATAAGCTTCGGATGTTGTAAAATCGCTTTTTGCAATTCTAAGGGATTCATCATAGATAATAATTTGTCCTTTTTTAAATTGCTTATCGGCTTGAAACTCCAAAGCTGTTTCTTCTGTTGGTGGAATGTAATATCCAAAGCATTTAGGCCAATCGGGGCAGCCCATTCCGCTGCCCGTCATCCGAACAAAAGCACCGGCCACAATGACCAAATAAACGAGGATTAAAGCTATTTTGGCTATTTTTCTAAAATGTTTGTGCATCTGTAAATAATTGATGTGCAAAATTACTACACTTTACTTTAGAAATGAAGTTTGTTTGCCATGAACTTGTTTAAATTTTTGATAAAATTGAAGATTTTTTTATTCGATTTGAAACTTTTTTTTGAATAAAAATTTTAAAGTTTAAGTTTTTAAAAGGACTTGGAGAACAATAAATTTTAGAATGATTTCTTAATATTTGAGTATTTAAATATAAATCTTATGGAATCAATGGAATTAAGCTAATTGATCAATTTACCTTGTTAATACAAGATGATTCTAAAATTGTAGCCTTAGATGGTATTTTTGATGCAATGAATACAATCGACTCTCCTTTTTTTAGTTTCTGAGGAACATTATAAAATTGTTGAAGAGCGATATAATAAGTATCATCAAGGAGAAACAAAAGTTTCATATTGGGATGACATTAAACAAAGCTTGAAGGACAAGTATGGGTTTTAAATTAATTATTGAACCCGAAGCCTAACTTGAAATAGAGGAGGACATTGTCCGGTATGAGTCTAAACAAATTGGTTTAGGTGCAGATTTTTTTAACTATTTAGATGGCTATTTTCAAACTTTAAAAAGTGAAAAGGTATTATTTCAGATAAAGAGAAAACCAATTTTAGAGAACTTCCTTAAAAAAAGTTCCCGTACATCATCATTTACGAAGTATTTCAAGAAAGGGTTATTGTGTGTGCTGTATTTATTACTTATCAAAGCCCAAATAAAATAAAAAAATGATATATTTCTTTGTAAATTTTAAAACCTTGCTAATTTAAAAACTCAATGAATTAAAAACTTTAGACTAAAAATTTTAAGTATTAGCCCACAATACCTAACTTTTGAGCTTTCTGGAACATAAATTTTTTAGCAGCTTCGTATTCATTGGGGATATCTCCTTCTAAAATAGCTTCTTTAATGGCTTCTTTCAGCATACCAACTTCTTTTGAAGGTTTTAAATTGAAAATTTCCATAATTTCTTCCCCGCTTATTGGCGGTTGAAAATTTCTGATATGATCTCGTTCTTCGACTTCTACAATTTTTTGACGTACGAGTTGAAAATTGTCTTTGTATTTTTTTTGTTTTTTAGTATTTTTAGTGGTGATGTCCGCTTCGCAAAGTGTCATTAAATCATCAATATATTCACCTGCATCAAAAACAAGTCTCCTTACTGCTGAATCGGTTGCAATATCTTCGGAAACAGCAATAGGTCGAGAGCTCATCATGACCATTTTTTGAACAAATTTCATTTTGTCATTTAAGGGCATTCTAAGTCTTTTGAAAAGGGAATAGACCATTTTTGAGCCTTTAAATTCATGTCCGTGAAAAGTCCACCCAATTCTTTTATCAAAGCGCTTGGTGGGTGCTTTTCCGATATCGTGCAAAAGTGCTGCCCAACGTAACCAAAGGTTATCCGTATGTTTTGAGATATTATCAACTACTTCTAGGGTATGCCAAAAGTTATCTTTATGGCGCTGCCCTTCAATTTCTTCAATGCCTTGTAAAGCTGTTAATTCTGGGAGAATATAATCTAATAATTCCGTTTTATGGAGCAAGGCAAAGCCAACGGATGGTATTTTACTCGCTAAAATTTTATGTAGTTCATCAACAATACGTTCTTCTGATATTATCTTGATTCTCTCTTTATATGCTGTTATTGCATCTAAAGAAGCAGGATAAATGGAAAAATTTAGCTGTGTAGCAAATCGTATTGCGCGCATCATTCGCAAAGGGTCATCAGAATAGGTAATGCCTGGAGCTAAGGGTGTTCGGATGAGTTTTTCTTTTAAATCTTCGACTCCATTAAAAGGGTCTAGTAGTTCGCCGTAGTTGGCATCGTTTAAGGAAATAGCCAAAGCGTTAATGGTAAAATCCCTTCTTTTTTGATCGTCTTCTAAAGTACCATCTTCAACTATAGGTTTTCGGCTATTTTCATTGTAACTTTCTTTTCTGGCACCAACAAATTCCAACTCAATATCCCCATATTTTACCATGGCAGTTCCAAAATTTTTAAAAACAGAAACTTCTGGTTTGCCTTTTAATTGGCTGGCTACTTTTTTAGCTAAAGTAATACCGCTACCAATGGCAACAATATCAATATCTTTAGCGGTAGTCTTATGCAATAAAAAATCACGAACAAAACCGCCAATTACATAAGTGTCTATGCCAAGTTCTTTAGCGGCTGTTGAAATAATTAAAAAAATAGGATTTTTTAGGGCTTTTTTAGGATCTATTTGCATGGGTCTATTCTCGGATAATTTTCACAGTACCATCGTTTCTTAATTGAATGATGGCTGATACTATTCCTGAATTTTTTTCTTCTGGCAAATTTAGCACATAGTCCACACCTTTTAAAATAGCAGGACTAATTTCTTGAAAATTTTTGGGGGCAGGAGTTTCGCTGAGTTTGGCAGAAGTAGCAACAAGGGGTTTTTTAAATTTTGAAATTAAGTATTGACAAAATTTATCTGATGCTACTCTAATTGCAATGGTATGGTCGTCTGATACTAAATTTTTGGCCATCCCAATAGGTTGGTCATACACAATAGTAGTAGGTTTGGTGGCTAAATCAATAATATCATAAGCCAATTCGGGCACATGTTTTACGTGTTTTTCTAGCATAAAATCATTGGCTACTAAGCTTATCATTTTTTTTGTATTTGTACGCTTTTTTAAATCGTAGATTTTGCTAACAGCTTCTTCATTAGTGGCATCGCAACCTATAGCCCAAACCGTATCTGTTGGGTAAATAATTAAGCCGCCTTTGCTCAGTACTTCAATACATTTATTTATTGCCTCTTGCACTTTATCAATTTTCTCCAAAAGTAAAACATTAGTTTTTATTAGCTCAACTTTGCCTGTTTTTAAAGAAATTTTAATAGAAGAGTCTGTTTAGAAATTCGTAAATTATTTTTTTATATCTCTAATTGTGTTGGGCATTATTTCTGCAAAAATTTTAACTTAAACTGGATTAAAATTGATCTGTAAAAACTATAATCACAAATTATTAAACAGACGCTAAAAAGCTGCATACTATTTACGATTTATTTATGTTATAGAAAGTAGAGATTTTCTTTATGTAATATCTTTGATATTACACTTTTATTTTTTAATGCGGTATGAAGCATAAATTATCTGTTTTTATGATTACTTTCAATGAGGAGCGAATCATTGAAAAATGTTTAAAAAGCTTAATATGGGCTGATGAAATTGTAGTGGTGGATTCCGGAAGTGAAGATGCAACTTTGGCTATCTGCGAAAAATATGGGGTTCAAGTTTTTCATAAAAATTTTGTTGGTTTTAGTGAACAAAAACAATTTGCTTTAGAAAAAACTAAAAACGACTGGGTGTTAAGCGTTGACGCCGATGAAATTTTATCAGAACCATTAATTGAAGAAATAAAACAGCTATTGCATACCACTTTAACGGCTGATGGTTACTATATAAAAGGAAAACAAGTTTTCTTAGATAAGGTTTTTAATTATGGTCGTGAGAGCAAACAGTATCATTTGCGTTTGTTCAAAAAAGTAGCTGGTAATTTTGATGGAAAAAAAGTACATGAACGTATTCTTTTACATGGCAGTACAGAAAAATTAAAGAATAATTTTTTACACTTTAAAACACGGTCTTTAAATGCTTATGTTGAACAATTAAATAGCTACGCCACTATTTATGCGGAGGGCGAATACCTTAAAAATAAGAAATACAATTTAGCTAATATTTTTTTAAAAGTAAAGTTCGAATTTTTTAGAAAATATATTTTACATCTGAACTTTTTAAATGGTAAAGAAGGATTTTACTGGGCCTTTTTAGCAGCTTACTATGAGGGACTAAAGTATATAAAAACTAATGAGCAATATAAAACAGTAAAAAAACAACTGCTTTTTTAAATCACTTTTCTTTTCTTAATTTCTTGAGCGTTGCGTATCTATTATAAATACCTAATGCCATAAGATAACTGAGTATAAGTCCTTTTTTGCCATCTAAAAAACCTAGGCTAATAAAGTAATGCTTTATAAATCGGAATGAGGGTTTAAAGATAAAATGGAGTGGGGTAGGCTTCTTATTTTTAGCCAACAATTCTATGGCTTGCATGCTGGTATATTTTAATCTTTTTTCTTTAAAATCTTCATAATTTTTGTAAGAAAAATGAATTAGTTTATGGTCAAGAACGGCAGAATTTCCATTGACTATCAATGTTTCATGTACTGTTTTTGAGGTGTCAAAATGGACTTTTGATTTTTGGAATAAGCGATAATTTTTGTCGGACTGCGTTCCTGTAAACCTCATTTTTTCATTTTTAAACATAAAGGTTCTTCTGAAAAAATAAGCAGCGGCTTTTGGCTGGTCAGAATTTACTGTTTTTAATACTTCGTTTTTTAAGCCATCGCTCAGGCGTTCGTCAGCATCAATTAAAACTACCCAATTATTACTGCATTGGTCTAAAGCAAATTGCTTTTGATCTGTAAAATTCACAAAAGGTCTTTGGATAAGTTTTACATTTTTGAATTCCTTAATTTTTTCTACGGATGTATCGGTGCTGAAAGAATCAACTATAATAATTTCATCTGCAAATTGAAGATTTTCTAAAAGACCATAAATATGTTCCTCTTCATTAAAAGTGATTACAGCAGCAGATATTTTCTCTTTTTTGTGTTTGTCAAAAAGATTTTGAACAGGTTTGCCGAATATTTTGTGTATTTTCTTTCGTCTTAAATAGGATAATTTTCTGCTTTCTGGAATTCCGTTTTTCGTTATATAATCTTTGGCAGCTTCTACCATTCGTTCTGCTGATTTTCCATCCGTGTAAGGGTGATACGCTTTATTTATTTCGGTTCTAGCGGCTGAAAATTCATCTTTTTTGATCGTTTCCTCAATAAGATTAATCAAATGATCATAGCTTAAACTATTTTTCCATTTTATTTCTGAGGAAATGTTTTTAAAGGTAATTACAGGTTTATCCAACAATAAAAATTCATAAATCACGGAAGAAGTATCACTTATCAATACATCAGCCATTTGCAAATAAGGTACTATATTCGGGTCTTCAACAAATTGAAGGTTGGCATATTTTTTAGCTAAAGTTTTGTAAACGTCAATCCATTTTTGGTGCATTAACGGATGAAATTTCAGAAAAATATAATAGCTGTCTTTTTGCGCTAAAACTTCAATTTCTTCAACTAAAAATGGGGCTGAGGTTAAACTAGGTGAAAAAGTAGGCGCATAAAGAACCGTATTTTTTGCAGCATGTTCCGAAAGTAAATTTGCTCTTTTTACAGTATAGTTTTCATCGTTTTGATAATAAATGTCAAGCTTAGGCCAGCCTGTTTCAATAACCTTAAAGTCATTAAATTTAGCTTTAAATTTGTTAAATTTTTCAGTAAAAAAAGGCCCTTGTGTTAGGTACAAATCAAAATAATGCCTTATTCTAAAATGTCCTTTTTTCTCTCCTGCAAAGCCATGAAAAACTTGTGCTTTTACGCCTCGTGAGTAATAAGGAACTTCATTTCCGGGAACAAAAATCACATCACTTTTAAAAAGCTGTAAATCGAAAATACTGGTTGTAAATGTTTCATTTTTAAAAGGAAAACCAGCCAGTAGTTTGGGTTGAATATACCAGATATAAGAATTATTTTCTGACTTTAAAACATCCCTAATAGGTGCTAAAATTCCAAAAGCATAGGCATTCTGACAAAAAAGAACCACTTTCATTAGCGCAGTAATTTATTGGCATTTTCTAAATCTTCTTTAAAGTCAACTTCCATGCAGTTATACGCCGAAATGTCAACAGCAGCCACTTTTATACCGTCTTTGGCAATCGCCATTTCAAGGCCACGTTCAAAATAATCGTTATCATCACATTCTTCTAATTGCTTGATGAATTGCTTAATGTCTTTTGAATCGATATAATTAATCCCTACCGCTTCTCCTAATCCATTTTTAACCGATTTCGAGAGTTCATCTATAAACCTATCTTTCAGGGTGTATTTTACTTCTTCTTCTGCTACTTTACTGGTATTTACAGCAACAAAAGATTGTTTTTTCTTGATATAGGGATTTAGAACTTCAAAAAGTTTTCCATCAAAAACCACATCGCCATTTAACCATAAAACCGACTTGTCTTTAAACTTTTTGAGTGCTTTCAGTAAACTTTTAGAGGTATTGGTACTGTCAAAAAAGGGATTGTAAATGTAGCTCACCTCTGGAAAACGCTCCATAATTAAATCTTTTTTAAAACCCACAATTGTGTAAATATCATCAATCGCATAATAGTCCGTCAGGTTTTCCATTTGAGTTTGCATAATGCTTTTGCCATTCACTAAATTAGTCAATGGTTTCGGGAAAGGATTTCCTAATCTAGAACCCATACCAGCGGCAAGAATTACAATTTTCATCTTTGAATGTATTTTAGGTAGTTATAAAAACAAGATAATTAGTTTAACAAACCTATAAAAAATAGGCTTGAGTTTTGACAATTTAATGGATTAAATAAAAAATCTGCTCCCAAACTATGCGCTTGAGAGCAGATTTTTAAGTCGGTTTTGTATTAAACAGCTACATTATATTCTCTAAGCGCATCGTTTAACGATGTTTTTTTATTGGTGCTTTCTTTACGAGTTCCAATAATTAAAGCGCATGGGACTTGGTATTCACCAGCTGGGAATTTTTTTGTATAGCTACCAGGAATTACTACAGACCTTGCAGGCACCAAACCTTTTCTTTCAATCGGCATATCGCCAGTGACATCGATAATTTTGGTCGATGCTGTTAATACTACATTGGCACCCAGAACGGCTTCGGTTTCTACCCGAACCCCTTCCACAACAATACATCTAGAACCTATAAAAACATTGTCCTCAATAATGACAGGAGCGGCTTGTAAAGGTTCTAAAACGCCACCAATTCCAACGCCACCGCTAAGGTGTACGTTTTTGCCAATTTGTGCACAACTGCCTACTGTAGCCCAAGTATCTACCATAGTGCCTTCATCAACATAAGCACCAATATTAACATAACTAGGCATTAAAATAGTACCAGGGGCAATGTAGGCGCCATGCCTTGCTATAGCATTGGGCACCACTCTAATACCTTTTTCTTTATAGCCCCTTTTTAAGGGCATTTTATCGTGGTATTCAAAAATACCAGCCTCTAAAGTTTCCATTTTTTGAATTGGAAAATAAAGCACCACAGCTTTTTTTACCCATTCGTTTATTTGCCAACCATCCACTGTTGGTTCAGCACATCTAAGTTTACCGTCATCTAATAAGTTGATTACCGATCGGATAGCGTCTTGCGTTTCAGTTTCCTTTAGTAAATCTCGGTTATCCCAAGCTTTTTCTATCTGTTGTCTTAATTCGGTCATTTTTTAGCTAAAATATTTCTTCAAATATACTACCTAGCAACTAATAAATGTCACTTAGTTACAGTTATAACAATTTATGTTTTATTTTTGCAAAAAATTACTGAATGGGTAGGATTGTTGCTTTAGATTTCGGGAAAGTGCGCACAGGTATAGCGATTACCGATGAGCTTAAATTGATAGCATCGGGACTCACAACAGTAGCGACTAAAGAATTAATTCCGTTTTTAAAGAACTATATAGACAAAGAAAACGTAGATAAAATTGTAGTTGGCGAGCCAAAACAGATGAATAATGAACCGTCAGCGTCAGAGGCTTTAATTGTTCCTTTTTTAGCCAAGCTTGCTGCAAGTTTTCCTGCCATTCCGGTAGAGCGCCAAGATGAGCGATTTACCTCTAAAATGGCTTTCCAAACCATGATTGATAGTGGTTTAAAGAAAAAACAACGACAAAATAAGGCATTGGTTGATGAAATTAGTGCCACTATAATTTTACAAGCATATTTAAATAGAAATTAAAAAAATGATTTTACCTATTATAGCTTACGGAGATCCAGTCTTGAGAAAAGTAGGCGATGACATAACAAAAGACTATTCTAAACTAGATGTTTTGCTTGAAAATATGTGGGAAACCATGTATAATGCGAACGGTGTTGGTTTGGCTGCACCACAGATTGGTTTAGCTATCCGATTATTTGTAATTGATACTACTCCTTTCTCGGAAGATGAAGATTTATCCGAAGCGGAACAAAAAGCCTTGAATGGTTTTAAGAAAGTATTTATCAACGCTCAAATTGAAGAAGAGACTGGCGAAGAATGGGCTTTTAATGAGGGTTGTTTGAGCATTCCGGATGTTCGAGAAGATGTAAAACGCAAGGATACCATCAAAATAGTTTATTTGGATGAAAACTTTAAGGAACAAAGCCAGACTTTCGATGGTTTATTAGCAAGGGTAATTCAGCACGAATACGATCATATTCAAGGGGTTTTGTTTACTGATAAATTATCAACCTTAAAAAGGCAATTGATCAAAAATAAATTAAGTAATATTTCTAAAGGAAAAATCAGCATAGACTATCGCATGCGTTTTCCCGACCAAAAAAAAGCCAGATAATCAAGTTTTTTTTTATACAATTAAAAGTTTAATATTTGTCCAGAAATTAAAATACATGAGTTTAGATAAAATTTTATCCATAGGAGGAAAGCCAGGTTTATTCAAATTATTGACCCAAACCAGAGCTGGTTTTGTTGCAGAATCTTTTTTGGATGGTAAAAAAGTAACCGTTAACTTCAAGAATAATGTAAGCGTACTTTCTGAAATAGCTATTTATACCTTAGATGCAGAAGTGCCATTACGTGAAGTTTTTTTAAAAATTCAAGAAAAAGAAAACGGCGAAAAAACTCCAGTAAGTCATAAGGATGATAAACTTGCCTTAGAAGAATATTTCTTTGAAATTTTACCTAATTTTGATGAAGATAGGGTTTATGCAAGCGATATTAAAAAAGTTATTCAATGGTATAACATGCTTCAAGAGCAGGGAATAACAGACTTTACTGCAAAAGAAAAAGAGGATACCGAAGCAACTAGCGAAAAAGAGTAAAAAAGTTTTTTTTATAATTATTATGCAAGGAATATACATTGGTGTATTTCTTGCTTTTTTTATACTTATGTTTTAACCATTGGTATTCTTCTCAAAAAATTTGGAGTTCAGATTCATTAACCTAGCCAACAAGTTCAAGACTTTAATTTTGGTTATACCATTTAACATTTGAAATTAAAGTAATCAAATGCGTCTTTTCCCTTTCTTTTTCAATTAAAAAAAACCGTAGTTAAGGCTGTGCTTTGTTTTTCAATATCATATAAAGAAAAAATCCATCATTTTCTTTTACAGTAATTTTAAACAATAACTGGTAATATTTTAGTGCAATAGTCTTGGGTTTAATATTTCTTGGGCTCTGTCCAGAGGTAATTGATTGTTTTAAAGATAGAATTTTATTTAACGACACATATGGTTTATTCACCGACAGTTTTTTTGTTTTGGTAGTGATTATGAACGCTAAGATTCATAAACAGTCGAATTTAGCTACATAATTATGTTTTACCCCAAATCAAAACATTTAATATGGATACAAAAACTACAAAACCGAATAAAAACTTGAGAGGCGCTTTTTTTGATACGGCGTATTCTCCTTTTGTAATTCTAGATAAAGATTTATTTTTTATCGATATCAATCAAGCTGCGGCCACATTTTTAAAGACTAATAAAAAAGCCATCGTCGGTAAACATCTATTAAAAGTATTTCCTCATTTGTTTGGCACAGAGTACTTTAAGTCCTGTGCTGAAGTTATTAAAACTGGGATTACTGCTGGGTTTGACCAAGTAGCTTTCCATACAGATAAGGATGTTTATAAATTTATTCTGAAAATATTTAAAATTGGCGATGGTATTGGCATTACCACTTTAGATATTACCCAGATCACGAGTGCCATTGATAAGTCGAAGGTTACTCAAGTTAACCTACAAAAAGTAAACAAAAATCTTGAAAAAAAGAACGAGGAATTAGAAGAACTATGCTATATCATTGCCCACGATTTAAAGGCGCCTTTAGCTAACCTTCATAGTTTATTAGAGTTGCTAGTCACTGAAAATGCCATTGCTGATTCAGGAATGTATTTATTCGAAAAGGTAGAATTTGTAACAAATGCAATGACCGATAAATTAAATGTCTTGAGCAAAGTTATCGCTTTAAAATCGGATTTAGGAAGTACCAAAGAAGTGCTTAGTTTTTCAACGATTGTTGACAAAGTAAAAGCTTTACATGCCCAAGAAATTATTAAAAGTAGAGTCATTATAAAAGAAGATTATTCAAAATGCGATCGTATTAGCTATAACCCCATTCAGTTTGAAAGCGTTTTGCATAACCTATTTTCAAATGCTATAAAGTATCGTCATGCTAAAAGAAAGCCACAGATTTCAATTAAAACAGCTTTAATTAAAGATAAAATAGTACTGACCATTAAAGATAATGGGATAGGATTTGATGATGCCATAGACCACAATAAAATATTTGGACTTTTTAAAAGAATGCACACCCATGTTGAAGGTTTAGGAGTTGGGCTTTACATGACAAATACTATAATTTCCAATAACGGAGGTAAAATTAATGTCTCTAGTGAAATAAATAAAGGAACAGAATTTAAAATTTACTTCTAATGCTTGATACCTCAAAAACAACATTTAAAATTTTATTAGTTGAAGATGATAGTGTGACCAACTTTATCACAAAAAATAAATTAAAAAATTTAAGATTTGAAAATATAATAACTGTTGAAAATGGGTTATTTGCAATAGATTATTTAAAAACTGAGTGTCCTGATCTAATCTTACTTGATATAAATATGCCTGTTATGGATGGCTTTGATTTTTTAACCTATATAGAGGAAAATAAACTTTGCCCTGAAGTTCCTATTATCATACTCAGTTCTTCTGATAGACCCAAAGATCAGGAGCTTACTAAAAAGTTTATGAATGTCATAGACTTTATAGAAAAGCCACTGAATTATCAAAAAATTCATCATTTGCTTTTAAAAATAGCAGAAGTTGCTTAATACTTTTTTTAATCAAATAGAATACAAACTGGGGTTGGTGCATCTATCGTTGAAATGTAATTTAATAATCCTGTGCTGGAATCTCTAGAAAAAGCAATTATGGTATCAGTATCTTGATTGGCGACTAATAAAAATTTATCATCTGGAGATAAAGAAAAATTACGAGGGGCTTCACCTCTGGTATCTTCAAAGGCTACAAGTGTTAAATTGCTATTGTCGGGGTTTACGCCAAAGATAGCAATACTGTTATAACCTCTATTTGAGGCATAAACAAATTTTCCGTCCTTAGAAATATGAATATCGGCAGCTTTTGTAAAATCGGTAAAGTTGGACGGGATGGTACTTATGGAATTCCCTTTTTCAAAAACGTCTTTGTTTTTAGTTACAAGTGTAATTGTATTATCTAATTCATTCAAAACATAAATACTGTTTTTAGATGGGTGAAAGGTCAAATGTCTAGGGCCTGCACCAAGCCCCATATCCAGTTTTTGTATGTTTGGTAAAAATTTATTATTGGATGCATTTATTTCAGAAAACCATATTTGATTAGTACCTAAATCAGCGGCAATAACTTTATTTTCGTTATTTTTCTCCACGTAAACCGAATGTGCGTGAGGGCCTTTTTGCCGTTCTGTAGTGCCTTGTCCTGAATGTTGTTGCACGTCTAATAATTCGCTGAGCTTTCCATTTTTATTTAAGTTTAGAAGCCCAATATTACCTCCGCTATAATTTGCTGCAAGTACATTCCAATCACTCGTAACCCTTACATAACAGGGGTTTTTGCCGCCTGAGGAAGATTTACTTATAAAAACTAAACTGTCTTTTTCAACGGCATAAGAAGATATAAAACCAGTATTTTCATTGGCAACTTCATTTACGGCTAATACATATTTTTTATCAGGACTAAGGGCTATAAAAGATGGGTTTTCTGTTATAGCAACTAATCCTATTTTTTTTAATTTACCCTCAGGGCTTAGGGCATATCTATAAATACCTTTACTATCTTTTTTAGTATAAGTTCCCACATAAAAGGTATAATCCTCTGTGTTTTCGGTCTTTTTTTCAACGGTTTTTTTTTCAACGGTTTTTGCTGCCATTGTTGTTGCGGGTTTACAATTTATCGTTAAATAGCAAAAAATTAAGCTTATAAAAGTTCTCATGGGTATTGAAGTTAATTATTTTAAAGAAACTTTACTCTTTCCAATTTATTAATTTCGAAGGATAATACTTGACATCCATCATTTTTAAATAAGGTGTTTGTTTTGCCAATCTGACGCTGTAATCTTCCCAATTTCGGTTTTCATCGGTCGTCCAACCCAATTCAGCATAACCAATAAGCCTAGGGAAAGCTAAATATTCTAACTCTTGCATATTGCTTATGGTTTCGGACCAAAGCGGGGCTTCTATGCCTAGAATTTTTTCTTTTGGTAGATTTTTAAGGTATTTTTCTACAGACCAAATATAGGCAGTGTCAACGGGGATATGCCCAGACCAGTCCAAACCGTGAATAGAAAGGCTATCATATTTCATATCCAAATATGCTTTTTTAGCAGGCGACATTAGTATTTTAGACCCTTTTTCAGCAGCTTTAGTCGGATTTTCTTCTTTACCCCAAAATTGCGTGATGGAGTTCGAATTAATATCTGCCTGTGCAATTTCGTCCCAGCCTATCATTTTTTTACCGTGTTTTTGAACGATTTTTTCAACTCTATTCACAAAATAAATATAATCTTCTTTTTTGGTTACATGACTTTCGTCTCCACCAATATGAAAATAAGGTCCTGGACTAAGCGCCGCTATTTCTCTAATGACATCGTCAATGAAAGCGTATGTCGTATCTTTTTGCGTATCGAAAGTGCTGAAACCAACGCGCATGCCAGTGTAAGGTTTTAATGCCTTCCCATTACCATTTAAAAATGGATAAGCAACAGAAGCTGCATTGGTGTGCCCAGGCATAACAATTTCTGGAACTATGGTGATAAAGTGTTTTGCTGCATAAGTAACAATATCGGAATAATCTGCTTGTGTATAAAACCCACCTTCGCCCCCACCAACCTGAGTTTTTCCTGAAACTTCGGTCAGTTTAGGCCATGATTTTATTTCAATACGCCAACCTTGATCATCTGATAAATGCAAATGCAAATGGTTCATCTTATAATAAGCCAATATATCTATATATTTTTTTACATCGGCCACAGTGAAAAAATGGCGAGCGACATCTAACATGGCACCACGATATTCAAAATTGGGATTATCGATAATTTTACCTGTTGGTATCAACCACATTTTATGGCTGGCAATGTTGTCATTACTTTGATTAGGAATAATTTGACGTAATGTTTGCACCCCTCTAAAAGCACCTTCGGCGTTTTTAGAATTAATTATGATAGAGTCTTTTGTGATATACAATTGATAGGATTCATTTTTTTGTAAATCGAGACTATCGGACTGATTGATAAAAATAATCCGTTCTACTGTTTCTGAGGAAGCACTATTTACGGGAACATTTAAATTTATTTTTTCAGCAATTTTATCTGATAAAAATTGGCCAACATCTTCAAAATCTTTTGATGTTTGTGAAGTGTATATCACTGTATTCTTGTCTAATCCGAAAGCAGAATTGGTAGCGATTATCTTTGAAGGTTTCGGAATCAAGGCCTCCATCTCTAAATTGGTTTCAGGAAAGTTAAGGACTATTTTTTTCTTATTTTCTCCACATGAAACGCTTAATATAGCCAGCATTAGCGATAAAGAACTTAAAAAGAGCTTATTTCCCATATTCATGTAATTAATTCATGTGATTTTTAATGACGTTATGCCAAAGTTTGTAGCCCTCAGCATTCATGTGTAAACCGTCGTTTAAAAAAAGATTAGATTTTATTTTTCTATTTTCAACCATAACATCCCAAACATTGGCAAAGAAAAGTTGTTCATCCTTGTTGCAAAGAAGTTTTAGTTTTTTATTTAGTCTTTTATATTTGCTTTGTAAATGATAGCGAGCAATACTCGGCTTCGCTGAAATTATAACAACTTTTATTTTATCATTTTGCTTTTTAATTTGTCCAACAATATCTTTAAAAGTGTTTATAATTTCTTTCGGTTTTTTCTTTGACGATATATCGTTATCACCTTGATAAATAAAAACTTTTTTAGGCTTGTATTTTAAAATTAATTCATGAGTATAGCCTAATAAATCTATTGCCTGCGAACCGCCAAAACCTGTATTTACAATTTGTTCTTCTGGAAATAATTCTGTTAGATTATGCCACATTCTTATACTAGAACTACCAGTAAAAACAATAGTTTCACGAGAAGCATCCCAGATGCTATCGTATTTTGTGTTGATACCGTTGATTTCACTTTCGAAAATAGGATTTTTTTGAGCTTTAGCAAAAAAAGGGTTTATTAAGCATAGGATTAAAAAGATTCTCATTATGAAAATTATTTACAGAACGAATATACTTTTTATTCGTTAATTGTTTGCTCTAATAATTAAGAAACTTATGGTTATAAATTGTTTGTTTTTAAATTATAAAATTTTGTGCCCTTAAATACTTGTTTGTTATAAGCTGATAATTGTATATTTGGCATCTGTTAAAAAAAGAGTAAAGAATGTAGCTCTTCGACAGGGTTCAGGGTCAACTGTAATTAAGTGAAGTTTGAGTTTTTTTGAGAAACTACTAGAGATTTATGTTTATCCATATTTCTTCAAAATTTCGGGATGTAGCCCTTCAACTGCGCTCAGGATAAACTGCACTACAGTTAAGTTTGAGTTTTTTGAGAAACTATTAAAAGTTTGCAACTTTTGTTTGTAATATAATTTCGGGATGTAGCGCAGTCCGGTAGCGTACACGGCTGGGGGTCGTGTGGTCGCAGGTTCAAATCCTGTCATCCCGACAAATTGTAGTATCAATCTA
>JBGSQM010000152.1:0-19027 GCA_041738035.1 Cellulophaga sp. | reverse complement strand
AATATATCCTAGTTTACTTTAAATTTTATAAATCGTGTTTTATAGTGTGTGGATTTATCCACTTACTTTGTCCCTTTAATATGTTATGCTTCGGCTAATTAGTAGTCAAAGTAATTAAATTATTGCCTTGCCTTCTGTATTGCCCCTTTGGGGGTCAGGGGGCTTGGGCTTCGTTTTAAGGTGGCCATGGCGATGGGGTCCACCCCTTACCATTCCGCACAGGGAAGTTAAGCCCATCTGCGCCGATGGTACTGCTATATCAAGTGGGAGAGTAGGTCGCCGCCTTTTTTAAACCAAAGTCCTTCATAGAAATATGAAGGACTTTTTTTGTTTAGAGACTTTTTTAGATTTTTATAGACAAAAAAACTAATATCAATCAGGATTTTAGTTCTGTAAAAATACTATACATAATTAATAGCGTAAAATTAATTCGATTAAGCATTTATGAATAAATTTGAATTACACGAATTAGTATTTAAAGTCGGCATAAAATAAATTTCTTTTCCACCAATTTACCATCATAATACAAAAGAGTGACATCCCTTTATATAAATGGTGAAATTCCACAAGTCTGTGCCTCGAATGGAGCACTTGAGCTAATTAACTAGGCAAATATCTAAGACAAGTCTTGTCTATTGGTTCCTTTATGTGCATCGGTCTAGTTTCTCATACTTAGATGAATCTGCCTAAAGGCTTTTATTTATCCAATCCTATAGAAAATAGTTGAAATTTTTAATAATGGCAGTAATTTCAAATAGTATAAGTAAGAAGTTTTATAAAAAGATTAAATTTTCTAAACGCTAGTTAGGGCTAACCTTGCTTATTGTATTGCACTATTTGTGGAAAAGGAATCTCAATACCTTCAGCATCAAATGCTAATTTGGTTTCTTCAATAACTTGAAAATGAGCATCCCAAAAACCCTCATTTTTAGCCCAAAAGCGTAAGGTTAAATTAACAGCACTATCGGCTAAGGCATCAACATAAACGACAGGTTTAGGATCTTTCATAATTTTCTCGTTTGCTGCACAAATTCTGATAAGAATTTCTTTTGCCTTTCTTAAGTCAGAGTCATAACTAATCCCAATAATAAGTTTATCTCTACGCGTATCTTGCGCGTTATAATTGATAATATTGTTATTTGATAACTGGCCGTTGGGTACAATAGCTATTTGATTGCCAAAGGTGGATAATTTGGTAGTAAAGATGGATATCTCTTGGACAGTTCCATCAACCCCTTGGGCTGAAATGAAATCGCCTACTTTAAAGGGTTTAAAAAGTAATATTAAAACCCCACCCGCAAAGTTAGCTAATGAACCTTGCAAGGCCAAGCCAATGGCTAGACCAGCTGCGCCGATAATAGCGACAAGCGATGACGACTGCACACCTAATTGGGTAATTACTAAGACAAAAAGTACTATTTTAAGAATAATATTTATTAAACTTTGTAAAAATGTTTCTAACGAAGGGTCATATTCATGTTTTAAAAAGAATTTTTTTACCATTCGGTTCATAAACTTTACCAACCACAACCCAACAAACAATAATATAATTGCTAAAATTAGATTCGGCAAGGCAGACCAAATCCATTTTATAGCATTGTCTATATGTTCTTGATAATTTGTTAAGTCATTCATTTTTAATTGATTTTTTAAAGTATTACTATTTTTTTACAAAGTAAATCAAACCTCTAGTTTATGGCAACTCCAATTGCGAATAGGGTCAAAAATTATACTTTTAGGACTATTTTAAGCCTAAAAAAAGACCTTCAAAATAATTTGTGAACAAAAAAAACGCCATAATAGCGCCTTTTTTAAAGTTTTTAAAATGTTTTATAGATTTTTATACTATACTTTATAAAGTTAACCATTTAACGCAACCACATGCTGCACTTGATCTCCCATCATGTTTTTAAGCATGTTCTCGATACCATTTTTTAGGGTATAGGTAGATGAAGGACAACCGCTGCAAGCACCTTGTAAAATTACATTTACGGTTTTACTCTCGTTGTCGTACGATTTGAAAAGGATATTACCCCCATCACTAGCAACTGCTGGTTTTACATATTCTTCTAAAATATCAATTATTTTTTTGGAGGTATCATCCAAATTAGTGTCTTGAAGCTGTGTTTTTGGAGCTTCTGATTTTTTCTTCACCACACTTTCGGCACTCACCACTTCTTGTCCGTCAGCGATAAAATTGCGAATCATTTCTCTTATGTCATACGTGATTTCATTCCAATCTGCAACATCATATTTAGATACCGAAACGTAATTTTCGTCAAAGAAAACCTCTTTCACATAAGGTAAATGAAATAATTTCTTAGCTAAAGCTGAGTCCTTTGCTTCATCAATATTTTTAAATTCAAAAGCAGTAGGTACAATAGTTTTGTTAGCAACAAATTTCATTACCGCAGGGTTGGGTGTACTTTCTGCATAAACTGTAGCAGGTATTTTCTTAGGATCTTTATTTTCGTAAACAATAGGTTCACCACCATTTAAGTATTCTACTAATTGCTGCGCAACTTCATCTTTTACATCATCCCATTCTACAATACTAAAACGTTCCAAGGCAATAAAGTTTGATGCGATATATACCGTTTTCACAAAAGGTAAATAGAATAACTGCTGTGCTAAGGGAGAGTTTTTAGCTTCATCAATATCTTTATATTCGTAATTAGTGCTATTTGTTATAAAGTGATTTGTATCAAATTTAAGGATAGCGGGGTTATTGGTTTCGACTATCGTAATAGAAAATTCTTTCATCTCTTTCAATTTTTTACAAAAGTACGAAATGAAGCGACTTATTTTTTTCCAATGAGCAAAAATTATTCTTTTATATTTTTTCTTTGTAAAGAAATGAAATCTCACTAATGGTAAATCAATTTAGATGCTTAGGTTACAAACAAAGTTTCAGTAACGTTTAAGTTTAAGTATTACAACGATATCTTTTTATAATATTGTTGTATTTAGTTCGTTATATTTTATATTTGAGGCTCAAGAACACTAGTACCCAAAACACATGATTTTAAAAAAATGCTATTCGCTTTTAATTGTTTTCGCTTTTTGCCTTGTTTCTTGGGCACAAGAAGGTATCCCAGTGTATTTTGATTACTTGTCTGATAACTACTACTTGGTACACCCTTCCATGGCAGGGATTGGTCAAGGAGGAAAAGTGAGGCTAACGGCTAGAAAACAATGGTTTGATGTGGACGATGCTCCTAATTTACAAACGCTTAATGCACACTATAGAGTAGGTGATAAAAGCGGAATAGGTGCTATATTATTTAATGATGCCAATGGGTATCATGCGCAATCTGGTATAAAATTAACCTACGCTCATCATTTACAGCTTGGTGGAGAGATTAGAAGTTTAAATCAACTTTCTTTTGGATTAAGTACTACGGTTTTACAAAGTAGCTTAGATGAAAGCGAATTTAGATCTATTACACCAGATCCTGCCTTGGTTGGCTCAAAAATTAGTGATGCCTATTTTAATTTAGATTTAGGAATGTCTTACAACTTTTTAGAGTTTTATGCGCATGCAACTGTTTTAAATGTGCTCAGTAGTAAAAGAAATATTTATTATAAGGATAGAACTGATAATCCGAATATTGGGATATTTGATAATTTAAGAAGGTATTTATTTTCAGTGGGTTATATTTTTGATAGAGGTGAATGGCAATTTGAGCCTTCGACTTTGTTTCAAATGACGGATTTCACTCAAGAAAAGACAATAGACCTCAATGCCAAAGTGTACCGAGATATGGATTTTGGTACGGTTTGGGGCGGCGTATCCTACCGAAGAAGTTTTGACGGTGCTCAGTTTGCTACAGGAGGTGCTTTTGGAGAACAACGTTTACAATTGATCACTCCAATTGTTGGTCTCAATTATAATAACTTCATGGTATCCTATAATTATTCGTACCAAATGGGCGATATACGTTTTGATAATGGCGGATTTCATCAAATTACCTTAGGCTTCGATTTTTTACAATCTGAAAAACGTTACGATTGTAAGTGCCCTGCGGTTAATTACTAAGATGTCCGAACGCTAAAGTCAATATCGAAAGTCGAAAAATAATAAAAGCACAAAGTTTTAAGTTATTAAATACGAAGTACTGAATCTGGAAAAGTACATATTTTGTATTTCATTTTTTTCTATTATAATTTATATGTTAAAAACAAAAACTTCTTTCTCTAATTCACCACTTTAAACGAACTTATACTTAAATATCAACAAAACGGTTGAAACTTTGGATAAAATAGTACTTTCGTTTATTATCTTAAGAATTTTTATTTAGTTTTAATTTAAAATTTATAATTTTAGAATTATCTAAAAATAAGTAATGTAAATACTCTTGGCGCAGACAGAAAAAAAGAAGGTAACCCCTTTAATGAATCAATATAATACCATCAAGAAAAAATATCCTGATGCGCTATTACTATTTCGTGTGGGGGATTTTTATGAAACTTTTGGAGAAGATGCGGTGAGAGCTTCGGGAATATTAGGCATTACCTTAACGCATCGAAACAATGGCGGCGACCGCACTGAGCTTGCTGGGTTTCCGCATCATTCTATAAACACTTATTTACCAAAATTGGTGAAGGCTGGTTTGCGGGTTGCTATTTGCGACCAATTAGAAGATCCTAAACAAACAAAAACCATTGTAAAACGCGGTGTTACCGAATTAGTTACTCCTGGCGTTGCTTTTAATGATGATATTTTACATGCAAAAACCAATAACTTTCTTTGTGCTGTGCATTTTGGTAGAACTTTCATTGGCGTAGCATTTTTAGATATTTCTACTGGAGAATTTTTAACCTCTGAGGGTACTGAAGACCAAATTGATAAATTACTCCAAAATTTTGCGCCTAACGAAGTCCTTGTATCAAAAGCCCATAAAAAGGAGTTTTTAGAGTTATTCGGAAAGCAATTCCACACTTTTTTTATGGAAGATTGGGTATATCAAGAAGATTATGCATTAGAAACCTTAACCCATCATTTTAGAACAAAAAGCTTAAAAGGTTTTGGCGTTGACCACCTAAAATATGGTATTGTAGCCGCTGGCGTTGCACTTCATTATCTTTCTGAAACACAGCATAGGCAATTACAACATATTAGCAAATTAGAACGTGTAGCCGAAGAAGAACATATTTGGATGGACCGATTTACCATTCGGAATTTAGAATTATACCATGCCAACAACCCTAATGCCATTACGCTTTTAGATATTATTGATAAAACCATTTCACCTATGGGCGGAAGAATGCTCAAAAGATGGTTGGCTTTACCCCTAAAAAATATCGAAAAAATTAGGAGAAGACATCAGGTAGTATCTTATCTAATAAGCGATGAGATTACCTTACAAAAATTACAACATCATATAAAGCAAATTGGCGATTTAGAACGTTTGATTTCCAAAGTGGCGACAGGAAAAATCAACCCGAAAGAGGTTATTCAACTCAAAAATTCTTTAGAAGCTATTGTTCCCATAAAACAATTAGCCACCAATAGCGATAACGTTTCTGTAAAGTTTATAGGCGATCAGTTACATGCTTGTGATATGCTGCGTTCAAAAATTAAAGAAATGATTTTTGAAGAAGCCCCTGTAAACTTAACCAAAGGCACGACCATAGCCAAGGGCTATTCCGAAGAATTAGATGAATTGCGAGGTTTGGCTTTTTTAGGAAAGGATTACCTGAATAAAATGTTGGAACGTGAAACCGAACGCACAGGAATTACATCCTTAAAAATAGACTCGAACAATGTATTTGGCTATTATATTGAGGTACGGAATACCCATAAAGATAAAGTGCCTCAGGAGTGGATTCGCAAGCAAACTCTAGTCAATGCAGAACGTTATATTACCGAAGAATTAAAAGAATACGAAAGTAAAATACTAGGTGCGGAAGAACGCATTTTAAGCTTAGAACAGCAATTATTCTCACAATTAGTGGTTTGGATGCAAGAATATATTACGCCTGTTCAAAACAACGCCTACCAGATTGCACAGCTCGACTGCCTTTGTGGTTTTGCGCAACTTGCTAAAGAAAATAATTATACAGAACCCAGCATTACCGACTCCACCGACGTCAATATTAAGAATGGCCGCCATCCTGTTATAGAAAAGCAATTGCCCTTGGGTGAGGTTTATATTGCTAATGACGTGCTCTTAAACCGAGAAGACCAGCAAATTATTATGATTACTGGGCCGAATATGAGTGGTAAATCCGCTATTTTACGGCAAACGGCTCTTATTGTTCTACTAGCACAAATGGGAAGTTTTGTCCCCGCTGAAGCTGCTAAAATTGGCTGTGTTGATAAAATATTTGTACGAGTAGGCGCCAGCGACAACATATCTATGGGCGAATCTACTTTTATGGTAGAAATGAATGAGACTGCTTCTATCTTAAATAATTTATCAGAACGCAGCTTGGTACTTTTAGACGAAATTGGCAGGGGCACCAGTACCTACGATGGTATTTCTATAGCTTGGGCTATTTCAGAATATTTGCACGAGCATCCTTCTAGGGCTAAAACCTTGTTTGCGACTCATTACCACGAACTCAATGAAATGACCAGCACTTTTGATCGGATTAAAAATTACAATATATCTGTAAAAGAGCTTAAAGACAATGTCTTATTTTTGAGAAAATTAACTCCAGGCGGCAGTGAACACAGCTTTGGAATTCATGTCGCAAAAATGGCGGGAATGCCGCAACAAGTGATTCAAAGAGCCAACAAAATTTTAAAGAAACTAGAAAAATCTCATTCCAGCGAGCAGCTTACTGAAAAATTACAAGCATCTCAAAACGAAATGCAGTTAAGTTTTTTTAATCTTGATGATCCTTTATTAGTGCAAATTAAAGAGGAAATAACCCATTTAGACATTAATACACTCACCCCCGTTGAAGCTTTAATGAAATTAAATGAGATAAAACGACTTTTAACGAAAAAGAAAAATGCTTAAATAACTGTTTATGAGGTATTCATGTTACGCAACATAGAGAGAATAATCACTAGCGAATATTTTTAAATTCTTTTCTATTATTTTCCTTTGCTTTTTACATAATTATATTAAATTTGCAACCGCATTTGTAACGAATGTGGGGTTCTATATAAAATTCGCGAAAGTAGCTCAGGGGTAGAGCATCACCTTGCCAAGGTGAGGGTCGAGGGTTCGAATCCCTTTTTTCGCTCAACTACAATCCACGCTCGAGTGGTGGAATTGGTAGACACGTTGGACTTAAAATCCAATGGACATTAGTCCGTGCGGGTTCAAGTCCCGCCTCGAGTACAGAAACCCTTGTTCATCTTTTGATTTGCAAGGGTTTTGTGTTTTATTTAGCCGACTATTTGCCAACAAGTGCAGAAAATTAATATGAGAGGATTTATAGTTTACCTAAAATTATTCATCACCGCTCCAAGAGAAATGACTAGATTGAGTAATCTCTATTTTTCAAGTTTCAAAATCAAATTTAGTTTAGATGTAATTTCATCTATATAAATAGGAACATCAACCAGTTTTGACTCCCCAGTAATAGCATCTACGCCTTCCATTTTGTATTTACCGTCGCCTGATGTTGTAAATACGACTATTTTATATGCCTCTTTTTTTGTACGCTTTATAAATTTTTCTACAGCTACTGGTGGATTCCAAGTTTCCCAAGTATGAATAATGAAAATCGCATTGTAATTTTTTACCTTTAAGGTGTCTAATGAAGAAATATCAACTACTTGTATGTGTAGCGAATCTGCCTTGTAATAATTAACAATACCAGAAGTAATCTTATTTTTAAAATTACTTCCCTGAGTGGCAATTAATAATGTTTTGTTCAGTTGATCGGCATTTATATGATAGGACTCAGCAACTCCCATAGCATATTTATTTTGATACCATAATAAAAAAAGTAAAAACATTGTCACAAACCCTATGAATATCCACACTATTTTTTTTAGTGTTTTCATGGCATTTTAACTTTATGAGTTTCTAAATGATGTTTTAAAAGCTCATTCAAATCTTTTAAATAAAGCTCTAAACTATTTTTATTTAGTTTAGGATGCTCCACCGATGGAATAGTTATTGGGTTTTCATCTAAAAACTGATAAAGTTCTGGATACTTAGTTTCTATTTCACTCGTTAAATTGGTGATTTCCTTAAAAAGAAGTTGCAAATTTTTCATAATCTCAACTTTTAAGCATTTATGATGCTGGCTAATTTTTCACTGTCAATAATATATTCCGTTATTGAAAAAACCTCTTTTCTATTTTCACGAAACATGGCAACAAACTCGGCGATTTCTTGCTCTAAGTCTTCATGTTCTGTTTTTATGGTTTTAATACTCCCATTATTTGGACTATCAACCATATACCCTAATTGAATAGTATGCTTACTCATCTTAACAATCAGGTCTTTACTTTTTAGGTTTAAGTGCGCAACTTTGTTTTTTAATTCTTCTACAATTTTTAGATTTTCTGGTTTTACAATCCAGATAAAATACTTGTCGATGAGTAGGTGTAAAAAATGGAGATCATCTCGGTAAAATTCAAGATCAGATTTCCAATACTTTGAAAGCATATACATTTGATACCAAGAGCCATTACTTAAAAAATTAGCCCCATCGGTTTTTTTGTTATCATTCATAACATAGGATTTAAAATATACGCTAAAAGTAATTGAGCAGGGTCGTATCTGAAATGACTAAGGTCATTAGACTAAAAATAGTTTGTATTTTATATGATTAGTGTCCGATAAAAAGTAATAAAAGTTAATAAACTCCTTCAAAACAATAGAATTTCATAACATTTTAAAGACAACACCTTGCTTTCTGGAAATTATTTTTATTAAGAAGGAAAGCACAATTTATATTTCAAATAATATTGTTTATCAGCTAGTTATGATTAAGTTTTTGATCTTTATTCTATAACCCAAGCGATCTTGATTCTTTAGCGAACAGTACATATTTTTTGCAGTAAAAATTAAACCACTATTCGGCCATCTTCCATCTGAATAATACGGTCTGTACGTTTTGCAAAATCTTCGTCGTGTGTTACGATTAATAAAGAAAGTCCTTGATCTTGTTTTAAGCGTTTAAAAATGTTCAAAACGTTTTCAGCGTTATGACTATCTAGGTTTCCTGTAGGCTCATCACCCATTAAAATAGACGGATTATTAATCAAAGCTCTGGCGATAGCCACGCGTTGTTTTTCACCACCAGAAATTCTAGACGCTTTTTGTTTGGCTAAATGCTCAATTTTAAGCATTTTTAATTTATCCATCGCATCCATCTCTATTTCATGATATGATTTTTCTGCTAATTTTTTAGCGGGTAACATCACATTTTCTAAAACACTAAATTCAGAAAGCAGGTAATGAAATTGAAAAACGAACCCTATATTTTTATTTCTTATTCTTGAAAGTGCTTCATGCGATTGTCCTGTAATTAGTTGATTATTTAGATACAATTCACCTGTGTATTCTGTATCCATCGTAGATAAAATATACAATAAAGTAGATTTTCCACTACCCGATTTTCCCATAATAGAAACAAATTCACCTTCTTTTATACTAAAAGATATATCCTTTAAGACATGAAAATCTTTAGGTTTAAAAAAATGTTTATTGATGTTTTTTGCTTCTAAAATTATACTCATAATTTACGTTAAGTGCCTCTTATAATTTTTACGGGATCTATATTCTTGGCTTTATGTGACGGTAAATAACCCGCAATAAAAGTTGAAATTAAGGCAAAGCAAATTCCGATAATATAATACCAAACATTAAAATCGATAGGATAGGTTGTCATGGTTGGTAAGGCCTCTGTTTCAAAGGGAACATTATCGATGATTGCTGATAAAACATAGCCTAGTAAAAGCCCCACAGCACCGCCTGCTGCTCCAATGATGATGGCTTGAGCCATAAAAATTAATTGGACATCTTTCCCTGAAAACCCCGTTGCTTTTAAAATGGCTATATCTTTCATTTTTTCGTAGATCAACATGTTTAAAATGTTGTAAATACCAAAGCCGGCAACAATTAATAGGGTAATAGACACGGCATAGGTAATCAGGTTTCTAATACTGGTGCCTGTCTCAAATTGTGCATTTGCTTCATTAATATCTATGGCTTTAATGGCAAATTGTTTCTCTAGCCTTCTTGCCATGATTGGGGCATCTAAAACGGTGTTGAGTTTTACATTTATATCTGTTACATAATTTTGTGGTTTACCTAAAATACGCTGCACCGTTTTTAAGTTAGCAAAACTCTGTATATTATCAACATCGGCAATACCACTTTGATAAATGCCTACGATTTTCAAAGGAAAAACGTCACCTTTGATGGTACTTATTTGCACCCGATCTCCTTTTGAAAGCGACATTTTTTTAGCGACACCAATCCCTAAAATAATTCCGTTTTCACTGCTTTTTAAATCTTCTGGAGTGCCGCTCATGATGTAATCTTTGATATTTGAAAGACGTACTTCTTCCATAATATCCACTCCGATTAAATTACCTGCTAATTCAATAGAACCAGACAGATAATAAATTTGCGCTCGTAGTTGTGGCGTAGCGCCTTTAACTTTACTATTTGATTTTAAATAATTTAAAATAGGTAAACCATTGTGAATTTTCTTTTGACTCTGTTTTGGTTTTATGGAGTGAACTATATTTACGGCATTTGCAAATTGAGAATAAAGCGCCACAGGTTGCTGTTCGGAAGGTTGAATTTCGTTGTATAAATGAATATGTGGTGTTTGGTTGAGCACAATACCATCTAACATTTCATTAAGCCCCGTCATAAAACTAATTAAGGTGATGTATGATGCAATTCCGAAAGTAACGCCCAATGAAGCCGTGATCGTAGATTTTAGGTTGGTAATCAAATGGGTTTTGGCAATATTTAATATTACTTTCCAGTTGGTCATTCTTTTGGTTTTAAAATTTTTGTTTTATCACTAATCCCTGATAAAATTTCTATTTGATTTAAATTTTGTAAACCAATAACTACTGTTACTAAACCATCATTGGTGAGCACTTGATCACCATTTATTATATATTCTTTTGAAATGGTCAATGCATTTTGCTTTTCTGATAATATAATATTCCCTTCGCCTGCCAAGCCAGGAAATAATTTTTTCGGTGGATTTTTGAACAGTGCTTCAACTTTGAAAGTCTGTGAGCGTTCGTCTTTTCTTGGGTAAATTTTACTTATTTCGGCTTCAAAAACTTGGGTACCATAGGCTTCTAAAGTAATTAGTGTTTTTTGCCCTTTAGTTAACTTTACAATATCTATCTCGTCCACCAACATTTCAATAATAAAATTATTTGCACTCCCGATGGCGGCTAATGGCTCTAAAGTATTTACAATTTCCCCCGGGTTTTTATAGACTGCATATACTCTTCCATTAATTTTACTGCTTACTGTAAAATCTTTGGTCGATATTTGTGAAACTTTATAAGTATTCTGTGCTTGCTGTAACTTTGTTAAAAGCTCATTTTTTGTGCTTGCATATTTACTTTTCAATAATTGTAAATTATTTTTAGAAAGTTCATACGCCAGCTGTTTATTTTCTAACTGAACTTTTGAGCCTATTTGCTGTTCCCAAAGTTTTTTTTGGCGTTGATAGTTTATAGAATCGTTTTTAAAAGATAAAGTGGCCGATTTTATGTCATCTTCTAAGGCCACTAATACTGTAAAATTTCCACTATAATTTTGTTGGCTGAGCTGTAAGGCCAGCTTAGCATTATCTGTATTTAACTTTGGACCAGTATTAATAATTTGAACTAAAGCCGTGCCCGTAATAACCGTATCGCCTTCCTCCACTAAATTTTTATCTAAAATTCCACCGACAATGGCATACACCTGATATAGACTATCGGGCTGTACAATCAACGATGAATAAACCGACTCTGTTAATGTAGATTTAGTTGGGTACGTAGTTTCATGTTTTTCTTTACAAGAAAAAAGTAAGAAGAACATACAAGTAAAAAAGATAAGCTTCATAGCTTTACTAATATTTTCATCAAAATAATTAAAAAAAAGAGTTGAAAACTATGAGATAAGTCATTTTTAAGTGAATTATGGGTCATTCTTTATTATTATTGTACGTATCAAGTGACGAAAAATTGCGCGTTACGCGTTACTTTTTAACTTCGAAATGGAGTAAACCTCCCCAACTATCTTTAAAAGTATCTTCTTGAATGCGGCAATTATCCTCTTTAAAAGCAATAATTTCGTCATCAAACTCACTAACCCAAACCCCAAAAACTTGTGCCACTAACTTGGTATTTGTAAGTTCATGTATGTTTATGGAACAAAATATAGTATTTTGAGCAACGGTCAGACCTAAAATTTTATTCAAAAATTTTCTGAGCAGATTTTGATGATTCTTTGCATTTATGCTAATACTCACAAAGCTGGAGTAATGTTTATGATCTCTGCAAATTCCTGACTTGAGTATTTCAGCCATTTCACAGATACTATTTCTATAAATATCTTGTAGTAATCGCCCTTGAATTTTAATTTTAAGATACGATTTTCGAACTTGAAATAATCTGAGCCGGCGATTTTGCTCTCTAAGAATGGTTAAATTAGACATACTTTTTTTGTTTATAATTTTTTATGATTCTAAAACCTTGGCGATTCCCCCTTATATTATTATTTGTCATTTTAGTCAATGGCTGATAAGTCTAAATTATAACCATTTAAAATGCCTTACAATGACTTGAATCAGTCGTTATCATTATTTAATGGTATTTTTAGGCTGAATACTGATTTATATCATTTTTTGATGCTCATTTATCTATTAACTTTCGGGCAGTAAATCGCAGAAAACAAAAATTATAATATTAATACATCACTATGAATAATTTAACCAAAGAAGAATGTTTAGCGCTACTTAGTAACAATTACCTTGGACGTATTGCTTATGTCTTGAAGGGAGTTCCTGAAATTATCCCGATTACCTATTATTATTATCCTGAACGACATAGCCTAATTAGCTACTCATCTCCTGGAAGTAAAATTGATGCCATGCGAATAAATAATTTGGTTTCTTTTCAAGTCGATGAGATTAGCGCTTTGGATAATTGGAAATCGGTTTTAGTATTTGGAGAATTTGAAGAATTAAGCGGAATAGACGCCAAACATTTGTTACACGTTTTCTCCAAAGGCGTAAAAAAAGTTATCTTAGAAAAAGAAAAATTAAGACCCAAATTTATTAGCGATTTTTCAAGTAAAATAGAGAAGGATAGCATCCCAATTATATATCGCATTAACATTAGAGAAATAAAAGGAAAACAGAAATTATAAATAATATAGAAATTAAATTACAATAGCTTTTTAAATTTTAACGAAATTCAATGGCAAATATTAAAAGTAGGCAGGGGTATTTGGATGGTGATGGTTGGCCGAAGGAATTTAATAAAAAATTTCTAAAACTCGAGGTTGGTGTTGCTACTAGTTCAACTGATAACTACTCACTCCTAAAATAATTTTAGTTCTTAGTAATTTGTGATAAAACCCAAATGCACTAAAGCACACAGTTTTGACGATAATACCAATAAATTTAGTAAACTGACTCAAGTCATTTTATACATGCTGAAAACCTAGTAATTTCGCCCTGGTTCTTAAAAGATAAGAGTTTAGGTTCCTCATTAAAATATCGATAATGAACATTTGTTATCAAATGATTTTTAGTTTTTATAGGTTTACTTTTAATAGTGTAAATAAATACATAAAATTAATTTTTCAACAATAGATCTCTATCCCAAAGGAGATTCAAGAATATATTCCTTTGGTTTAAATATATAAACGGCAAATTAATTATATCATTTTTAAACAAGTTTTTATAAAGGTTAATTGATGCGCATTATTAAAAATATTAAATTAAAATTATCATGACCAACGAAATAATCTCTAATAGCAACTTACATTTTGAACACGAATTGTGGAAAGGCGAACTTTTCTTTTGGAAGGATGAACTAAAATTTTTCAACAATCGGCTTAGTGAGCTAATCACAAGATGGACCAAAAAAGAGGTACTCTTGCCATTAGAGCACTATCAGAATGAATTTATTCTTCATGGTGGCGTTATTGAAGACTTGTTAGAAGCTATCGAAATTCACGAAGTCAGGATTGTTGGTCAACTGCAAACCGGCAAAGAGGCTCTTGATACCCAAATGGTAAAAAACCATATAGATTTCAGAGATAAAATGGAAACTCAGCGCCAAATTTATGCGGAACTTAAAAGAGATTTTTTTCGATTTCTTACCAAGTATATGTAGTGGGTAGTTAGCTTTATAAAAAGTACTTAATTTCAAATGGTTAATGGTATTCGTTACTTTCAAAAAAACTAAGGTTTATAGCAGTAGGTTACCCAAAGTCGGCTACTGCGTGCAAACCATCCATATCTAAAATAATAATTCTGCGACCTTGATCTGTGGTGATCAAATTTTCATCTTTAAAATCAGACAAAGTTCTAATGGCGGTTTCGGTAGCGGTGCCAATCATACCTGCAAAATCTTCTCTAGGAATGGCTATACAGCCATCAGGTTTTTGGTATGCAATTCCTTTAGTATACAATTCAATTAAAGCCTTTGCTGCCCTTTTACGAACTGATGAAAATGCCATGTCCACCAATTGCTGTTGCATATCAATTAAATTATTAGAAATTAAACTGATAAATTTTTGGGAAACCAGAGGATTATCATACAATAATTTTATAAAATCTGCCTTGGGAATGGCACATAATTCAGCATCTTCTAAAACTGTGGCATTTTCTACATAAGTCCCAAAACTATTTAATAAGGATAGTTGCCCAATAAAATCTCCTGCACCATAAATTCCAGTAACAAATTCTTTCCCGGCTTCGGTACTCTTATAGGTTTTTACAATGCCCTTTTCTATAAAATAAAACGAATGAGAATTGTGTCCTTCCCAAAAAACAATATCTTTCTTTTGGTATTTTTTAAGCTCTTGCCTTTTTGAAAGGTCTTCGATATTTATATATTCAGAAGCTTCATTTAAAAATGTAGTGAGTCCTTTTAAGTTTTTAGTAATTTCTTTTTTGAGAAATTCGTTCTTTTTTAAGCGACAAGCGATGGCGTCTAATAACTCAAATTCCTCAAAGGGTTTGGTTACGTAATCGTCGGCGCCAAGGTTCATTCCCATGCGCATGTCCGCTTTATTTGCTTTTGCAGTAAGAAAAATAAAAGGTATCCCAGCCGTACTATTTTCGTTACCCAAAACCTGTAATACTTCAAAACCGTCAAGCCCAGGCATCATAATATCGCAAATGATGATATCTGGTTTAAATTCTTGAGCCTTTAAAACTCCTATTTTGCCATTTTCTGCGGTAATCACTTCATAATTTGCAAATTCTAGTATGCAGGCAGTATTTTCGCGTACATCGTCATTATCCTCGATAAGTAGTATCTTTTTCACAGGCCTAATTATTTTAATTATTTGATTTTCATTTTAGAAGTCATTGAAACTTCCTATTTTAGTTCTGATATACTTTGACAAAGTTCTAAGCTTAACTGAGGCTCTGCCTCGGTTTAATTTTATAAAACCAGATGATGTAATTTAGGATTATACCATTTATAATTACTTTGATAAATGCGTCTTTTCCCCTTCTATTTCAATTTAAAAAAAAACTGTACTTAAGGCTATGCTTTGTTTTTCAATGTCATATAAAGAAAAAATCCAACCTTTTCGTTTACAGTAATTTCAAACAATAACCGGCATAATTTTATCTATTTATTTTAGTATTGTTAGTGTTTAAACATAATCATAGCTAATTTATAATTTTAGGCTCTAACATTTTAAAAGGTAATTTCACCCTAAAGGAGGTCTCTTTATGCACTTTACTCGTAAAGCTTACAGTGCCACCCATAAGTTCAACGTATTGTTTTACGATATGCAAGCCTAAGCCTGTGCCTTGTATGTTATTTGCATTATCGGCTCGGAAAAATCGACTAAATAATTTTTTTTGCTCCTCTTCTGGAATTCCTATGCCTTTATCTATAATTGTTAAAATTACCTGTTTTGCTGATCTGGTAATACTTAAAACAATATCCTGATTTTCACTGGAATATTTAATGGCATTAGAGAGCAAATTTATGAGTATATGGCTCAATAATTTGGGATCTAGAAACACTTGAAAACTCGCTTCGGCAGGTGTTAATAAAATGTTTTGCCCTTCTTTTTTGGTGGCATCCATTTCTTCGATAATTGATTTTGAAAATTGTACCAATTCAAAATTTTCTGGATTAGCAATGACTTTACCCTCTTCTAATTTACTTAATGACAGAAAATCATTTAAAATAACCACAAGGTTTTTAACGTTATTCCGAATTCTAAAAACATGTTTTATCCTTTGTTCTTCTTTACCCGTTTCGTTTTGCTTTCCTATTAAAATGGCTGAGGATAAAATGGCACTCAATGGGGTTCTAAATTCATGCGAAGCCATGGCCACAAAACGCGACTTTAATTCGTTGAGTTCCTTTTCAGCTTTTAAAGAAGCTTCTAGTTTTTGTTGTTCACTTTTTTGTTCCGTAACATTATTAAAGACAAATAACGCCCATACTATTTTATCGAGATTTCCACAAAGTGGGGTAGAAGTGAGGTTATAATTTTGCCCTTGAAAATCTAGTTCAGAAGAAATATTTGCCCCTGCTAAGGTTCTTTTGATGTCCTTTTTTAACTTTGATTTTTGCACTTGATTAAAAAAAGCTAGTTTATCTATTGAGACACCCTCAATATCAGGCTTCTTTACGCCAAGATGTCGTAACTCTTCGCCTTCAGCATATACTAATTCGTAATTTGTATTGAAAACAATGATGGCTCCTTTGGGGAAATTTTGAGCTATAGCTATAAACATAGCCCTACTCGCACTAGCTTTCTCTTCGGCTATTTTTGTAATCTCTATTTGATTTTCTAAAGTTATATTCGTTGCTAGCAGTTTTTCTAAGGTAGTTTTAATTTCTTTGGTTCTGATTTCTACTTTTTCTTCTAATTTTTCCGCATAACTTTCTAATTCCTGTCTATTTTCTATAATTTCAGTTACATCATTCTGAACCCCTATAAAGTGGGTAAGTTCTTTATTTTCTCCGTACAAGGGAGCTATTCTAACTTCATTCCAAAAAAGTGTCCCGTTTTTACGATAATTTCGGAGTACAACTTTACAGGGCTCACAATTGCGAATAGCATTAGCCATGGTTTTTATGGCCTCTTGATCTCGATCGTCTTTTTGCAGAAACTGGCAATTAAATCCTAATATATCTTCATGGCTATAACCTGTCATTTCCATAAAGGCATTATTACAGTAAATTATAGGAAGTTTTGGCTGCTTTGCATCAACAATAACAATTCCGTTTGCCACAGCTTGTAAAGCAAGGCTTCTGGTATGCAGCACACTTTGTACCGCCTTTTGTTGGGTGATATCTCTAGAAATAGTTAAAATTCTTTTTTTAGATAGAAGCACAAACCTGCATTCTAAATCAATTAAACTATGAGGACCAGGAATTGTAATTTCAATTACCTCTGTTTTTCCATGGGTTAAAACTTTTAAAAATGTTTTTTTTAGCTGTTCAAAGTTTTCGTTTTCGACTAAATCATTTCCATTTTTCCCTATCAGATTTTCTTTTGATTCTTTTAGGTATGATGAGTGAGGTACATGAATTTCGAGAATAGCACCTTTCTCGTCGTGGATAGCCATAATATCTGGTATGGCTTCTAAAATTGCGAGATTTTTTTCTTCACTGGCTTTTAAAGCATTTTCAAGACTTACTTGATGGGTAACTTCCACGCCTGAACTTATTAAACCCGTTGTTTCTCCATGTTGATCTTTCAAGACAGCACTTTGCCAGCTCACCAGCTTTTTTATATTTCCCTTACCTACAATCCAATTTTCAAAAACTACAGGCGGTTGTAAAACCCCTTTAACAAGCTGATCAAAAAAAGTACTAAGTTTTTTTCTTTCGCTTTTAGGAATAAAATTTTCAAACCAGTCTTTACCTATTAATTCGGACTCTTCATAATTAAGAATTTCACATCCTTTTTTATTTATTAATTGAATGGTATGATTTTTATTGATCACCAAAAATAGCGTGGCAGCTGTATTTAAATAAGTATTTAAAATGTTCTTTTCATTTTCAAGAGTGGCACTTACTTGTTTTAATTTGATAGTATCTCGAGGATTATCTTGGACAAAAAGGATGATTGCTTTTTTTCCATCTATGATGGTTGGAGTTAAGTTTATAGTTAAAAAGAATTGCGAACTATCTTTTTTAAATGCTACTACATCTGTTTTCTGCAACTGTGTATCTAAAATTCTTTTTTCTTGCGGAATAAGTGTTTCTAATTTGGTATTCAGTAATTCACCCTTATCAAATCCGAAAAGACTTTCAACGGCGTAGTTTGCCTGTAAAATGACGCCCGTATCATTTACCACAAGAATGCCTTGCTCAGTAGTCTCAAAAATATTTTGAAACAATTTTTGCTGCGCTGTTTGATGTTGCATTTAGAATAAACAATTTTAGCTGTTTTACAAATATAAGCTAGTTCCTTGTTTATTAGGATGATATTTGTGATTACAATTAAACTACTTATGTATTTAATATTAAACTAGTTCATCTTACAATGTTGGATCAACGCTAATTTATTTGAAAAAAGGATTAAGCTCCATAATAATTCTAAACTACTTTTAAAATTATCTTTATATGCTGAGGCCTATCAGCCAGAAATTTTTCAAATTTTCGCATTAGACCAAATCAAAGAAAAGACCAGCTAAAAAAACTTAGCTTTTAAACTTGATTTTATTCAGTAAGATCCACTTTTAATTTAACCACCTCAAATGATGTATGTCAGTCAAGGTTAAATACTTTTTTGCATATCCGCTTAGCTTCCAGTCGTCGTAATGCTTGCTATTACTAGTCTATCAAACATTCTGTCTCCAAAATACCTTCTATTGAGCTTATAAATGAACTCATTGAGGTATAATTGTAAATATTTTCTTTTTATTT
>JBGSQM010000193.1:0-37596 GCA_041738035.1 Cellulophaga sp. | reverse complement strand
CGTGCGCTACAGGATTTACATTGATACGCAATCTTGTTTTTAAGCCAGTAATGCTCATTACCGCCACATTTATTACAAATGACTCCTTCTTTATCACGTTGGCCTTTATAATGCAAAACACAGGACTCTTCGTCCGTAAAGTGTAGCGAAAATGAAAATATATCCATAACTTTAAAATTATATTTTAACAAAAATAGGAATAATTACATAAATTAGGAATAATTACGGATATGCAAATTTATTTTATTTCTTTTGTAAATGATTAAAATCAGTACACAGAAAAAATATCAATTCTAGCTGACACAAGTCATTTCATGTTCTTTGACTACGCTTTAATTTTGAATTTACCTTCGTTTAAGAACTTAGAATTATGACACAAGTATTCCGCACTCCTAAAAAATTGCGACAATTTATTATTGAGATTGGAGAACTTTCTTATTTTGGAGGTCGTTTTTTCAAGGAAGCTTTACGTCCACCCTTTGAGTTTAAAGAATTTTTACGCCAATGTTACCAAATGGGCAACCGCTCCTTGGTCTTAGTTTTGGTCACGGGCTTCATCATTGGACTGGTCATGGATTTACAATCGCGACCCACCATGATTCAGTTTGGGGCGGTATCTATGATGCCGAATATGGTGGGAATTTCCATTGTACGCGAACTCGGCCCGATTATCACAGCGCTCGTATGCGCAGGACGCATTGCCTCGGGTATTGGGGCAGAACTGGGTTCTATGCGGGTTACAGAACAGATAGATGCCATGGAGGTTTCTGGCACCAATCCGTTTAAATATTTAGTGGTTACCCGTATTTTAGCCACTACTTTAATGCTTCCGCTCTTAGTTGTTTTAGGCGATGCAGTAGCACTTTATGGTTCAGCACTGGTAGAATATTTTAAGGGTGGTGTTTCTTTTCAGCTATATTTTAATACCGTTTTCAAGGCATTATCCTATGGCGATTTAGTACCTGCCACAACAAAGTCCTTTTTCTTTGGATTTGCCATCGGTTTAGTGGGTTGCTTTAAGGGATATTACAGTAAAAAGGGTACGGCTGGCGTTGGAGTGGCAGCCAATACGGCAGTGGTTTTCACTTCTTTACTACTCTTTGTAATTGATTTTATAGCGGTTTTTATTTCGGATATTTTTTATGATTTATAATTAGCCGATGGAAAAACAAAATGATAATGCGATAAAGAACGAAAAATTAGACTCAAGGGAAGTCATGATAGAAATCAAAAATCTAAATAAAAGTTTTGGAGATAATCATGTACTCAACGATTTTAATATGAAACTCTACCGGGGAGAAAACTTGGTGGTCATGGGGAAATCTGGATCTGGAAAATCGGTTATGATTAAGTGCTTGGTGGGCTTGATACGACCTGATAGCGGCTATATTTCAGTTATGAGAAAAGAAATTAAAACACTGGATCGTGATACCTTGGATGATTTGCGTTCAGATATCGGTTTTCTTTTTCAAGGAAGTGCCTTATATGACTCTATGACCGTACGCGAGAATTTGGAATTCCCAATGCGCAGGCATAAGAAAAAATTAGGCAAAGTTAAAGATACTGAACCCTTGGTTTTGGAAGCCCTTAAAAGTGTAGGTCTTGCGCATACCATTGATCTTATGCCTAATGAACTATCTGGGGGAATGCAACGGCGTGTAGCTTTAGCACGTACATTAATTTTAAGACCTAAAATTATTTTGTATGACGAACCTACCAGCGGACTTGACCCTATCACCTCCAAAGAAATTATAGAGTTGATGCGCAACATCCAAAAAAAATACGATACCTCATCATTGATTATTACCCATGATATGGATTGTGCTCGTGTCATTTCTGAACGAATGATTCTGCTTGTAAATGGCACCAATCATGCAGAAGGCACTTATCAAGAGCTTATTCAATCGAATGACCCTGAGGTTGAGGCCTTTTTTAAAAAATGAACAATAGAATTTTAATTTGTAATCAAAAAATAAAAATGAGAACTATCAACCAGAAACCAAGAGTCCGAGAATTAAAACAAAAATAAAAACTTGAAATTATTAACTAATTCATCATGGAAAAAACAACATCTGAAAAAATAAGATTAGGACTGTTTGTCATTCTCGGCACAGTTGTACTGGTTTACGGTGCATATCAAATCGGAAATCAGGAAAATCTCTTTGGTGAGACCATTACCATCAACGCGGTGTTCAGGAATGTTAACGGACTGCAAAAGGGTAATAATGTGCGCTATGCAGGTATCAATATCGGCACCGTAAACAATATAGAAATGAAAAATGACTCGGTCATCATGGTTACAATGATTGTACAAGAAAAAATGCGAAACCATATAAAAAAGAATGCTATAGCTACGATTGGAACGGACGGATTAGTGGGTAGTATGATTATAAACATTGTCCCCAGCGAGGGCAGTGCTCAACTGATACAAGATAAAGACGTAATTGTTACGCAAAGTAAAATTGGCACTGCCGATATGCTGAGCACTTTGAGCGTTACCAATGAAAATGCGGCTTTGCTGATGCAAGACTTATTAAAAATAACAGCATCGCTTAATACGGGCAAGGGTACCTTCGGCCGTTTACTAAATGATAGTATTTGGGCAACTGAACTACAGCAGACCCTTATAAACTTAAAATATGCCAGCGGAGGTGCCAACAGCACTATTAGAGAATTGAGCGCAATAGTACAGCAAATAAACTTAGAAGAAAGCGTTGCGGGTGTATTACTAACAGATTCCATTTCGGGAAAAAAGTTGCAAAATGCTATAGCTAATATAGAAAACTCATCAATGGAAATAGAGAAAATGACCAAAGACCTAGGAGCGGTGGTTGGTGATGTAAAAGACGGAAAAGGCGCACTAAACTACCTAACTTCTGATACTATTTTAGTCAACCAATTACAGAGTACCATAAAAAATGTAGATCAGGGTGTAGAACGGTTTAATGAAAACATGGAAGCTTTAAAACATAATTTTTTAACCCGTGGATATTTTAGGAAACAAGAAAAGCGGGAAGAGAAGGAGAAAAAAGAAAAGGCTTTGGAAAAAGAATAGCGACAGCAGAACGAAAATTGTAAAAAAGAGAATCTTTAATATTTTAAAGATTTTGGCGCCAAGTTAAAGAGCGCGGGGTATCCTATCGCAAATAGCTCCAATATATTGAAAATAAAGGGTAAACAGGAGTAGGTTTATGATTACAATTCGTTATTTAAACGAAGTAAAAATACAGCATACTGCATCCAATTTATACCATTTAAAGATTCCTTTCCTTAGTCTGTCAAGCCTTCTTCCTTAAACGCAATTAATTTTTATCCCGGCAATTACCTCGAGGTAGAGCCAGCGAGGTATCAGTGCCGAATGGTCGGGGAAGACCGACCCCTACAAGAGCCAAGACCTGACCTCTGGCAGAAATTAGATTCTTTTTTTCTGGATTCTTGCCCTTTAGTTCTTGGGTATAGGGATTATCTGAACGCTACACCTAATGCCAATTATGAGTTTAAATAGGTCTAAAGAATTTGAATTATATTGTGTTCAGATGAAATAGAAAATCAAAGCATACCTTTAGCTATGGTTTTATTTTTTATTGAAATATGGGCGCAATAGAAACAAATTATTGGGCTTATTTGGATTCATAATTGGTATAATTCAGAGCATAGTGGAATTCGTTTGATTAAAAGAGTGGAAACTGACAAATACTTTTTATGAACTATTCAATTTTTTTCTAACACCTTTCTTCGAATGAGGTAGAAGCATCTTTTAGCGAATACAGACAGATTCATGGCCTAACTTATTTTAAAGAGACCCCAGCAATCACAACGTATTACTAACAATTAAAGCTTACATGAACTGACATAAATCATTGTCAACTAGCTAGTAACTACCTAACTTCATATAATGAAATTAAAATTATTAGAAATTATGAAAAGAATAGAGAAAAAAGTGGTTATCGTAACAGGAGGCGCAAAGGTAATTGGGCGTGAAACCTGTACATCCAAGTTTTATTTGGACACCTTTGGTGGAAGATTTAGGCAAAGACAAACCAGGATTCTGTAAGCAATTAGATAGTCTCCACCCGATAGGGCATATTGGTCAGACCTTAGATATTGCGTAGGGAATACTTTATCTGATATCAGACGAATCTAAATTTACTACTGGAAGTGAACTGGTTATTGATGGTGGATATACTGCCATATAAGTTTTGGTCAACAGTAAATAGTCAAAACCCAACTCGTTAAGCAACAAAATCCTTTAAAAAGGATCAGAATTTACATAGCGTTACTGTGCCTGTTCAGTGGGATGCTGCTTTTATCTGTAAATAGACCCGTGAGTAGTTGGAAAATCATTCTGCTAATTTCTAAAAAATTTAAAAATGAAAAACTATATAAAGTACTTCAACGATATCGACATTAAAGATGTACCAATCGTGGGCGGTAAGAACGCCTCATTGGGGGAAATGTTTCAAAAACTAACGGCAAAAGGGGTGCAGGTACCAGATGGATTTGCGACCACCTCAAATGCCTACTGGTTATTTTTGAAAGAAGCACAAATAAAGGATAAGATAGCCCAAGAACTTCTAAAACTTAACAAAGGTAACTTCTCAAATTTAAGAGAAGTAGGCAAGGCGGTTCGTAAAATAATTACGGATTCTGATTTTCCAGAAGCTATTCGTATTTCAGTCAAAAATGGCTATGAGCATCTTGTTATGAAATATGGTGTAGAAATTTCGTTGGCTGTGCGCAGCAGTGCCACTGCAGAAGACCTGCCAGATGCAAGTTTTGCAGGGCAACAAGAAACCTATCTCAATATAAAGGGCATTGATGAACTAATCGAATCCTGCCATAAATGCTACGCATCGCTTTTTACCGATCGTGCCATAAAATACCGTGAAGACCATGGGTACGATCATACAGAAGTGGCCTTGTCCATAGGAGTACAATTGATGGTACGCGCCGATTTGGCTTGTTCTGGCGTGAACTTTACCCTTGATCCGGATACGGGTTTTAGGGATGTAGTGCTGATATCGGGTGTTTGGGGTTTAGGTGAGAACATTGTACAAGGCAGGGTAAATCCCGATGATTTTTATGTGTTTAAACCTAGCCTAAAAAAAGGAGTACGCCAGCCTATTCTTTCGCATCATTTGGGTAGTAAGAAAAAGACGATGGTTTATGACTCCTCGGGGCACGGAACGGTAAACTTGGACACGACGAAAGAAAAACAAGAGCAATTTGTTTTGAATGATGCTGAAATAACCCAATTGGCAAGATGGTCTGTCATCATAGAAGAACATTACCGGCGCCCAATGGATATTGAGTGGGCAAAAGACGGACAAACAAACCAACTTTTTGTCGTTCAGGCGAGACCAGAAACGGTGTACAGTAATAAAGAAAGCCACTTAAAAATTAATAGCTATACCTTGAAGGAAAAAGGAAAGGAACTGGCTCGCGGCATGGGCTTGGGGCAAAAAGTGTCTGCGGGTAAGGCAAGGGTGCTACACAGTCCCAAAGAATCTGACAAACTCCTTGAAGGAGAAATTTTAGTTACGGAACGTACGGACCCGGATTGGGATCCTATTATGAAACGGTCGGCCGGCATCATTACAGAGCAGGGTGGGCGCACCAGCCATGCGGCAATAGTTGCGAGAGAATTGGGCGCTGCGGCGATTGTGGGCGCAGTGGGTGCTACTCAGAATATAAAGGACGGACAAGAGATTACCATTTCATGCGCCCAAGGCGATACAGGCATCGTATATGAAGGCCGTTTAAAATGGGAAGAGCAGGAAATCAATATAAAATCCTTAAAAAAACCCCATACTCAGCCGATGTTGATTTTAGCCGATCCTTCACAGGCATTTACCTATTCCTTCTATCCTTCTGAAGGGGTGGGACTGATGCGGTTAGAGTTCGTTATTAATAGCTCCATACAAATTCATCCTATGGCGCTAAGGCATTTTGATACCTTAAAGGACTCGTCCGTCAAGGAAAAAATAGAAAAATTGACCCATCACTTTCCAGACAAGTCCGATTATTTTGTACACAAACTGGCAGAAGGAATCGCTACCATTGCCGCTGCTTTTTACCCTAAGCATGTTATTGTGCGTACTTCTGATTTTAAAACCAACGAATATGCAAACCTTATTGGGGGTAGTGAATTTGAACCCGAAGAATCTAACCCGATGTTGGGGTTTCGAGGTGCATCGCGCTATTACCACCCAAAATATCAGGACGCTTTTGAACTAGAATGTAAAGCAATGAAAATGGTACGGGAAGACATGGGTATGAAAAATGTAAAGATCATGATACCCTTTTGTCGCACTTTAAAAGAAGCTGAAAAAGTGATAAATCTTATGGCTCAGAATGGACTGAAACGGGGCGAAAACGATTTAGAATTATATATGATGATTGAGATACCCAACAACGTCATCTTAGCCCATGAGTTCGCCGAATTCTTTGACGGATTTTCAATCGGCTCCAACGACCTTACTCAATTGACCCTAGGGGTGGATAGGGATTCCGAACTGTTGAGTGATATTTTTGACACTAAAGATGCGGGTGTCAAAAAGATGATTGTTATGGCTATTAAAGCCGCCAAAAAAACAGATACCAAAATAGGATTATGCGGTCAAGCACCAAGCGATTACCCTGATTTTGCTCAGTTTTTGGTTGAAAATGGCATCAACTCCATTTCGTTTAACCCCGACGCACTGATTGCAGGTATTGAGAATATTAATAAAGCAGAAGCAAACCTAAAACGCGAAGCCATAACTTAAATACCGATTGCCTGAAATACATCATTATGCAATCATTTTATAAGTCTTTATTTTACCCTCAAAAATAAAATTAAAATTCTAAATATACATTTTTTGAAAATCATGAAATTAATGGCATTTGCGTCGATAATGCCTTTCGCATCTTGCTTGAGTTAAAAAAATATATTAAAGCGCAGAATAGGGCAAGTCTTTGAAAAAAAAATACAGAAGCAGTAAAATATCAATGATTATAAATAAGATTGTTTTGGTCTCCGACCAAGTCAATTTACTTAGCTATTTAAGGGCGTATTTGTGACAAATAGAACAAACAGAATTTTCAGATATTGAAGTACTAGCAGGAATTTCCCTTTTGCAATGAATTTGATGATGCTCTTAGGTTCATTAGCAAATAAACACTGGAAAAAAACAATCTAAAAAAATAGTAAAATGCACCAAAAATTAATAACCTTAACATTAAATCCCGTAATAGATAAAAGTACCACTGTGGCTGGCATAAGTCCAAATACTAAATTACGCTGTACGGCACCGACCTTTGATGCTGGTGGTGGTGGAATAAACGTTTCCCGCGCCATAAAAAAATTAGGCGGCGAATCGCTCTGTGTTTATTTGGCTGGTGGTCCTACAGGTAAGCATCTACAACAGCTTTTGAAGATTAATGGTATCCACCAATTTACAATTAAGATAGAGGGGTGGACACGCGATAACCTGGCTGTTACCGATACTCTTACTAATCTACAATACCGTTTTGGTGTACCTGGACCCACTGTAAAAAAAGACGAATCGAATATGGTTTTAAAACAATTAGAGAGCTATCTACTAGAAGACGATTATTTAATCGTGAGCGGAAAATTACCTCCCGGAATACCTAATGATTTTTATACACAGGTAGCAGCGATAGCTGAAAGAAAAAAAGTACGATTAATTTTAGACACTTCCGGAGAAGCCCTCATCGAGACCGTTAGCAATTCACATATTTACCTTTTGAAACCAAACTTGGCAGAGCTCAGTGCCTTATGCAAAGTACCTTCAATTTCCGCTTTAGATTTGGAGGATTTGGTAAAAAAATTTCTAAAAGATTATGACTGCGAGGTTTTAGTTGTTTCTCTCGGGCCAAAAGGAGCTTTATTGGCCACTAAAGACAAAATGGAACATGTTTTTGCTCCTACTGTAAATCAAAAAAGCACTATCGGAGCAGGAGATAGTATGGTGGCTGGTATGGTCATGAGTCTAGTTTGGGGTAAATCATTAAGCGATATGGTAAAATATGGTGTTGCCTGTGGTACAGCGGCAACGCTTTATGAAGGCACCCAACTATGCAACAAAGAAGATGCAGACAAGTTATTTGAATGGATAAGAAGACAGAAAACGAATAGCTCAGCGAAATAATAATGAGTAAGAACAAGAAAACTATGAAGAATCCCGAAAAATATGCACTTCCCATTCAACAAAAACCTTTGATTCCTCTTGCGTTTTGTGGTAAAAAGCCGTGGCGCTCTAAGAGTATTCTTTTGGCTGGTGATGTGGGTGGAACTAAGACTAATCTGGCTCTTTTTAAAATCGAAGAGAATGAAATATTTCTTCTTAGTGAAAAATCATATAAAACAAAAGATTATACTTCGCTTTTAGAGGTAATGCATAATTTTCTAGGAAAAAATTCCCTGAAAATTGATATTATTTCTCTTGGAATTGCAGGACCAATACATCAGGGAAAGGTTCGTGGCACCAATTTTTCATGGGAGATTGATTCCGACGAACTTATTCGAGAATTCAATACCACATACGTTTTTTTAATTAATGATATGGAAGCCAATGCATACGGACTCGCCGCTTTGCAAAAAAAGGATTTATACCAATTAAAACCAGGAGCAAAAATTCACGGCAATGCGGCAATCATTTCCCCAGGAACAGGACTAGGGGAGGCTGGTTTATATTGGGATGGTAAAGAATACCATCCATTCGCTACCGAAGGCGGTCATAGTTATTTTAGTCCAAAAACAGATTTAGACCTTGAAATATGGCAATATTTTTATCAAAAATATGAACATGTTAGCTGGGAACGTCTATTATCTGGTCAAGGAATTCATGACCTGTACAAATTATTACGCAACGTAAGCCGTGAAAAGGAATCTGATGGGCTAAAGTTAAAAATGGCAAAGGGAAATCCGCCTGCCGTAATAACCGAAACCGCTATGGAAGGTACGGATTTGGTTTGTATTGAAACCCTAGATCTATTTGTTCGTTTTTTAGCTATTGAATGTTCGCAAGTTGCCCTGAAATTAAAGGCGACAGGTGGTATTTATATCGGTGGAGGTATTCTTCCAAAAATCATAAAAGGGATAAACAAAAATGTTTTTCGCGACAACTTTGTCTCATCAGACCGTATGAATTCGCTACTGCAAATGGTGCCAGTTCATTTGGTGCTGAACGAAAGAACAGCATTACTCGGAGCAGCCTTTTATGGGGCAATGTCCTGTGAAAAAATTTAATGAAAAAAAATAGCAACATCATCTGGAATATTACAATCAGCAAAGATAAAGGCCTCTAAGCTATAATTCCGTTGTGGGCAATTAAGTATCTACTTTATATTTTATTTGAAAATTAATCCGATGCAGTCGTACTTAAAACTACCTTCAAGATTAAAAACAACCTTATTCGCTATCCAAGGCCAACGATATCACTTTCCAATAATTGTCTTTCCCTTTTACGGCTAATAGGTCATTTGACAGTAATTTTGCATGCAATTCTGGTAGTTTAAAAATTTTTTTAGACATGACGATATTTTGCCTTTCCTGAATTGGCCAAACCATCTCCCCTGCTTTGTTAACTATTACCTCGGTAAAAGTATAGTCATAAATTTCTAGTTGAAACTCGTTTTTACCTCTTAATGACTTTCTGGTAAATATGCCGACTGTATATTTATCTTCAAAAGGCAAAATATTGATAAATTGAGGTTCAATAACCGTTTCGCCTTTAGAATTCATAAATCCATAGAGCGGAATCCCTTCATTTGTTAATTTCAAAATAATGCATAAACCTTCTTTAAATTTTGGATAACCTATTCCAGAGACTCCAGATGTATTTGATTGTGCCGAATTAGCCAAGACATCATCTCTAAATGGGATAACCAAAATTCCATTTTGATCTATAAAGGCCCATTGATTTCCTTTTCTCACGGCTGCCAAACCTTCATGAAAAGGCGACACTTCATCAATCCCAGAAATAAGGGGTTTATTAATTTGATCTACAGTTTGTGAAATACCAAAAAAAGCTGTCGCAATACATAAAATTAATAGGTACAAACGTTTCATACTCCTAAGTTTTAGATTTGTCTAAAAGTAATTATAAATCGATTTTTACCAAATGATCTAGGTCAGTTCTCTCAACAAATTAGTAACTTGAGATAGAAAATTACATGCAACCTTTTCCGTATTTTCATCATGGCGCAATTATTTTTTTAATCATTCAAAAACGTATTTTCTTTGCTTGCTTTTTTGATAGAAATTTAATGCTGGCCTATATAAAAAATGAAATGATGCCTCAAAAGATTGTTGTATGATTATACCAATTTACTGTGATCTGCCGAGGAATCAAAATTATGTGTCTTAGATGTTGAAGTCGATGAATTTAAGTTTTGAAAAGACTGTAGAGGGTACCCTATCCGAAACAGTTCCTGTTTTACTTTTTCAAAGGCTAGTGGATTCGCGTAAAGAAAAAACAACAAACCATTGTCAATGTCGATATCGATAATGCAGATGTCTAATATTCGACCAAGATTTCTCAAAATAGTATTTTTTCCCTTCTCAGATTCTAAATTTCTTATGTTTGCTATAGCTTTCATTTTAGGTTAATTTTGAGTTTAATTTTCAATATAGTCCACCTTTTTTAATGCTAAAATGATCTATATCATTTTAGTTTAAATTTTATTATTTTGATAAATAAATAATCTTTGAGTTCTAATAATATTTTTAGTTTTACAGCTAGATTTTAGCGTAATTTATTTATTAAAGTATATTTAATTGATATACTTAAAGGTTTGCCTGTCTAAAACTTAACAAAGGTAATTTGCCATAGTTTTCCATTTTTTTAACTAAATCCTGACCAAACCATTTCTTCAAGATGCTTTTATCTTCTTGTTCTAACATGACCAAAACATCAGCATCTACCTCATCAAGATAAAGGCATAAGGATTGGAAAATATCGTTGGAAAAAAATAACTTAAATTCTATTTTATTATAGGAAACCATTTCCTCGAGCATTGCTTTGAACCACTCCATTTGATCGTCGCCTGCGTATTCTTTTCCTGTGGAAATATGTACCACTTTAATCTGAGCATTAAATGGTTTTGCTATTTTCACAAGTTTTTTTAAGGCTTGAAGGTCAGCTTCCTCAAAATCGGTTGCATAAACCATAGTTCTTATTTCAAAATGGCGTATATCTGAAGGAACGGCTAAAACTGGGCAGGGCGCTTTTTTTATTAGCTTTTGAGTAGTACTTCCCAAAATTAATTCTTGTAATATACTTCCACCTTTCATTCCTAGGACTATTAAAGAAGCATGCCATTGATCAGCTACCGAAATAATTCCGTCTATAACCGATTTACCCTGTACCGCCTGTAGTTGTATAAAAGACTCTTCCCAACTACTTCCCAAATGTTCTTCATAAAATACTTCTAATTTAGTTTGATTTATTTTAAGTACATCTTTTTCTACATTAGGAAAAGGTTTCGAAAGCATTTCCGTTCCTAACACGGTAGGATAATCGAATACATGAGTTACCACCAAACGCGTATTCATTTGTCCCATTAATTTACGGGCATATTTTAGAGCAGCAGCCGAATTTTGAGAATAATCGGTGGCGTACACTATCGTTTTATAATCGGTAGCATACAATATTGTTTTCATTATTTCAGGGTTTTAGTTCTCTCTACATCATTGGCTAAACGAAAGGTTTATAATGATGATTAATATTTTACTTTAAAGTATTTAAAAATACAAAAGCCTTTAAGACTGATAGCCTTATTTGCAGATTTGTAAATTTCCAAACCATCAAAAAATGTTTAGCAAAATCGATAGTATGAGATTGATGTCATATGAATTCTTTTTATTTCCAAATATTATCAATGATCTCTAAGCACAAGGATTGGTATTTGGGAATGGTAGGCCAACTCCTTAACCAACGGCTTGGAAAAAATACTTCCGAAAAAATGATGCTTCCGATTGATAAAGGCTATCATATCACTATCTCTGCTCTGGATAAAAGTATTGATGCCCTCTGGCACCTTTACATCCGTAAGGGCATGAAAACTGTGGTCAGCATCTGCCAAAATATTTTTTAACAATTCCTTATTTTCTTGTTGTTTTCGGCTGAGTTCTTTATCATCACCAATATGCAGCACTCGAATAAATGCTTTGTATGCCTTACAAATTTCAATAAGATAGGCCAGTTCTTTGTGTTTAAAAGCAACTTTAAAATCGGTCGGAAAAACAACTTCCTTTGGCATCGAAAAACGTACATTTTCTGGAACAGCAAGCACTGGACAGGCTCTTACTTTCTCCATGATATTTATAGTATTACTGCCATAGATGACCGTTCGCGACCCCGTTACCCCCTTAGAGCCTATGACCACGATATCGATATCCTTTTTTGCAATAATATCATTTATGGCTTCTAAAAATGAGTTAAAGGTAGAGATTTTAAAAAAGTTATGTTTAGGATTATTAGGATGAATTCGCAATTGTTCCAATAAACTTTCAAGGCCCTCTTCCGATTTGTTCTTTGCCGCTTCAAAGGCAGCCTCGCCAGGTTCGGGTATCATCATATTATTGTCGAGGGCATAACCATCAACATGATATACATTCAAAAAATAAAAATCACAATCCATTGATTTGTATAATTCTAGGGTATATTGGATAGTATTTACAGCGTTCTTTGAAAAGTCGGTAGGTAATAGAATACGTTTATTCATCACTATTGTTTTTATTCCATAAAATTAGATCACAGATTTATACTGCCCTATGACCAAGGTCAGTTTCGTCATAAATTAAAATGTTTTGTGAATTTTCAACTGATACAAATTGTTTTCAAGGCAAGATCAGTTTAAAACGGCACTGAATATTAATGTGAGGTAGTGTTATAGCTCCAAAAAGCTTGCTCCAATGACCGTGGCTTCTTTGGTAAAATCCCATAAAGCTCAATTGGTGAATAGCGATATTGTTGTCTTGAAATTCCTAACACCAAAGCTCACAAATAATATCAAGACCGTTTGGAAGTAATAGGAAACAGATAAGCGGTTAGTCTCGAAAAGTAGAGTGTACGCAGGCGGATAAAAGCCCATTTAATGACTACAAAAATAAAAAATAGCAAACTCCGTTTAAAAAAGATAGGTTAGAAAACAGAATTTGTTAAAATTTTAGGTTGAATTACAAAAATTTTTTTTGTGAAAAGATAAAAAAGTCCCGTATTATTAACTTTAAATAATTTAATTTTTTAGTATGGGGGTTATGTTAAGGTATCTTGCCTTTCGCTTCTTAGACTCGAGGATATATTGGCTTGGCGCTACTCCTATTTAAAAAATAGTGAAATTTTTCATTCAGTAAAAATCAGAAATCTTTTTATCGGGTTGTAATATTTGTAATAGTCTAGAGAAGCGAGAAAGCTTCTTGATAACAAAAGTAAGTAGAACCTTTTGTGCTATTCCGCTGAACTCGCACAATAAATTAGAAGGATAAAGACTAGACCTGGCTCGATTTAAATGCAATTTCAAGTGATCAGAATCTATTTGGCGCTGAAGTCGTAAAATGCGGAGTCGTTCGTCTATTTCAGTAAAAGATTTGTAGTGTTTCATAAATCAGTCAAAATAATGTTTAGAGAATTTTCTAAGTAATGGTTTGTTAAGTTTACTGCGAAAAATATAACAAAGTATAGCAATAAGAATGTAAAATGCCCCGACAATCACAAATCCTAGATAGACATCTTGTAATACTTTTCCAATAGCAAAAGAAGCCGCAAAAGATAAAATGAACAAAGCCAATAAAACAAAAAATCCCACCAGCACGGTTTGTGTAGCTCTGGTATCCATATTCATCAATACCTTAAAAATTTTTAATTTCAGGTATTCTTCACTATTTTCAGTATAGGATCAAACATCGACTTAAGCCTCTTTTAGATCCTTTTTAATTTCCTCAAAGATCATACATGATTATTTCTGGAACTGAGCGTTCTTTTTTTTCAAGTCTTCAAGTTTGTTCTCCAAGGCAACGATGATGTCATCTGTTTTATAACTCATGACAGACATAGCCTCACCTAATTTACGTTCGAACTTATCTTTCTGTTCAGCCGCTGATTTAGTCAATTCATCTTTGGCGTGTGTAAGTCGTTCTGAGATGTCATGCCCTTTATCTTCTACACTACGCCTGATTTTTCTTTGAGTTTCCTCACCCTTATGGGATGCATACAAAATACCAATACCTGCTCCAATAGCTGCACCTGTTAAAAGTGCAAGTAAAATGTTTCCGCTTTCGTTTGACATAATTAATAGTTTTTAAAGTGAATAATATTTATTTTCTAGCTAAGGTACCTAGCATTAATAGTACTTAAAATAATCCTGGTCAGTATCCATTTTTTTTATTGCGCCTAGTTGACTTAAATCATAGTAATCCCTTTTTTCGCAAAGTACATTGCAATGAATTTTCCAAGAAGGTTTCGACGTAAAACACTTAGCCCTAAAGCTTATATTATTTTAAAAAAGGTAAAAGCCACTTAAATGATGTGATGTCGAGCTCTTGAAATATTGGTCCTAAACTGTTAACATTATTGTCTAAAATATAACTAAGAAATACCAAGGGAAACTAGCTTCCTTTTAAATCATTTTAAGATAAGAGAATCGATTACTTCCAAACTATTCTCGCCACTTTGCTATTTAAAATATTTTTGTTTTAATGTGTGATTTTTATCCGTTGAGATGACGCCACTTACCACTGGGATTAATGTATGATTAAAATCATAGGACATACCTCATCAAGAGATTATATTTGATAAAATTGAGAAAATGAAAACAGGTTTAGTACTTTCTGGCGGAGGTGTTCGTGGTATTGCACATATTGGTGTAATTATGGCTTTAGAAGAACATGAAATCATAATTACACATATTGCAGGAACGAGCATTGGCGCTCTTATTGGCGGCTTATATGCGAAAGGTATAGGTTGTGAAGAAATTCTGGATTTTTTTAAAGCTATTGACTTTTTTAGTTTTTCTAACTATGCTTTAAATAAGCCTGGATTTGTAGATAACGAAAAATTTTATGAAAGTTTTGCCAAGCTCTTACCAGAAGATAATTTTACAGCGCTTAAAATACCTTTATATATCACAGCTACAAATATTTTAGATGGTACTTCGAGCGTTTTTCATTCTGGAGAATTAATTCGTCCTATGTTGGCTTCTGCTGCATTTCCAGGGGTAATAGCGCCTTTAAAAATTAAAGATGGTTATTATTCTGATGGAGGAATTTTAAATAATTTTCCCTCAGACCTCATTAAAATGTATTGCGATAAATTGATTGGGGTTTATGTAAATCCTTTTGAAAAAGTGAGGATTCAAGATTTAAAACATTCTTATACTATAATGGAACGCGCGTATAAAATACGAATGGCAAAGGACTCTTTAGATAAATTCAAAGACTGTGATTTGGTTATTTCTCCTAATGATCTTACAAACTATAGTACGTTCTCCATGAATGATATGGATACTATTTTTAAGGTAGGTTACACTTCAACTAAAAAAGCTTTAAAAAACTGGTTGACTTTAAAGAATAAGAATACGACAGTGATAGAATAGAAGGCAATGAGTGGGTTTTCCATAAAACCGATATCTCCAAAGAAATTATAATTACAAGCACTATGGCAAGCTCTCTAACAAATCGATAAATAGAAAAGAAAGTATAACTGTTGCAGCCAAAATATAGATGATAAGATTAAGAAATTGATCTGCGAGGATGTGCTATCTACTTTTAGAACCTTCTTTGGAAATTTGGTTTAGACCATATTGAGCTAGGCGCTTCGCAGCCTCCTCCTTTCTAAAGTCTTGTTCGCTGTGGCTACCCAATTCAGAAAGTATTTTGTCCATGAGACTAGAGAAGGAATTTTAAAACATAATCCAAATTGTTTTTTAATTTTAGTGTCCTTTCCTTATAAAACTTAAGCTCCTACTCGATGTTTCGATTAAAAATAGAGCTACAATTTTCACAATGTTTACCATTTATTTTTTCGATTTTCTTTTTTGTGATTAATGACATTTTAAGGCGAATTCAAAATATTTGTTACCAAAAAACACAGGCTTTGTTCAAGTTATAAAATGACCTTGACTAGTAGGTTAACATTTTTAAATTTTAGTTTGAATTATTTCATCTTTGATAATTTTATTTAAAACAAGTTAGAAAAATTTGACTTCGATCATTTTACTACTTTATCAACATTTTCAATGTTTGTTATTTTTTTAGTGTAAGTGGCTAAACGCTAGCGATAACCTTTTCCAATTTTTTGGTAACATCAGAGGCCAATTGCACTAGTTTTTTATTTTCGATTGCCATCATCGAAGCCATGGGGTTAACGGCGGAAACCTCAATATTACCTTCTCCCTTATCTTGCACGATAATATTGCAAGGCAGCATGGTGCCTACCTTATCCTCTGCCAAGAGCGCATTATGTGCATACTCTGGGTTACAAGCTCCAAGAATGGTATATTTTCTAAAATCGACATGCAATTTATTCTTTAAGGTTTCTTTAATGTCTATTTCGGTTAATACACCAAACCCTTCTTTTTTGAGTTCCTTGGTTACTTTTAAAACAACTTCTTCAAAATTTCCACCTACTTTTTTACTGATGTGATAATCCATAATTTCATTTTTTAACTATTATTTCAGGTTCTTTTGTGCTCCTAAAATTTACTTTTTTAAGATACGAACCTTTATTATAATTAATTGTTTTGTTTCACAAAACTATATACTTATTTTAAAGGATACAATGATCTAGGTCAGGCGGTAGATTATTGTTGATTTTAATGAAGCGATTTAATATCGGAACTGACCCAAATCATAGCAGTTAATTTAAAACTTTTATATTTTTATCGAAATTAACATGCTATACACAAAATTTTGGTGCCTACTGATTTTTCCGAGAACGTTCATAATGCTATAAAAAATTAAGGAAGTTGAACTTTGGGTAAGGTAAGCCCCTTTATTTTTTAAACCTAACCATAAAAATAAAATCGATTATACTATACAAATAATGAGGTACTTAGGAAAAGAACCCATGTTTTGAAACTTATTCTACCTTAATAGCTTAATAAACAAACTTTTTTATTTAAAAGACAGAACATTTTAGCGAAGAAAAAAGTAAATTTTTAACTCATTTAGAGGAAAATATTTTTGTTGTAATCATTAAATGAACTTCACTTGTAATACGCCCAAAAAAAAGAAATGCTATTTTACATCACTTTGGCAGCTAAATACTTTTGCACTTCATACACATTAATAGTTTTATTAAACTTTTTACTTACCGAGGGTAGATTTTCGCTTGAAATCCAAATTTTCAATTCTGCATCTAAGTCAAAAGTTCCAGAAGTTTCTAAAGAAAATCTAGAGATACTTTTATAAGGCATGGATTTATATTCAACTTTACTACCCGTTAAACCCTGCACGTCTATGATAATTAAGCGTTTATTGGTAAACATAAACACGTCTCTGAATAAGGTAAAGCCAAGTTCTATCTGCTCTCCATCTATTAATAAACGTCCATATTTTTCGCTTAATTTTTCTGTGGAAACTTCGCTTGCGTTTCCTAACAACTTATTTAAAATGCCCATAATAATAGTTCTTTAGTCTTAATGCTATTTCTATTTGTTCAAAGATACTAGATTGATTTATACTATTTCAATCCAATATCATAACTTTGAAACAAAGCTATTGCTATATATTAATAGCATGAAGTAATCTTTTGATTTATAATTGCTTTAGTGACAAGGGATTGTAATAAAAAAATTATGCGGCTCCCTTACAGAGGTAAGTATAAAAGACAAAAACTTTAAAATGTTTTTAAAACCTAAACCTCAGTAGCACAAAACAATCCTTAGAACTCTTTAGGCTGCACTACTTCTTAAAAAGCGATATTACTCACTCCACGTTTTTACCAATAAAAAGACCGTCTAAAATAATTTAAACGGTCTTTCTAAAACTAAACACTATATGAAAATGATAAGATTTGGGATCTTTCTTTTACAAGTCAAAAATACTACTAAACTCAGGACACTTTTTTAATTTGTTGTGTAATAAGAGATTCTTGTTGTAAAAAATGGATTTAAATTGAAAGCTAGTATTTCATCGATTTTTTAGACAAAAAAAGCCGATGAAATTTCATCGACTTATTATTTTTTAAGTAACAGAATTTATGAATTCATCGCAGAAATGATGAAGTCTTTAAACTCTTTTGAAATAGGAATTAAGTTATTGTTAATTAGAATATCTTTTGAATTGATGGCCTCTATATGGTCAACGTTTACAATATAAGATTTGTGTGCTCTGTAAAACTTATTTGCGGGTAGTTTTTCTAGATAATCCTTTAAAGGTGAACGCACTAAGAATTTTTTATCTGAAGTGTTTACTTCCAAGTACACATTATCCGCTTTGATAAATTGAATATCGCTAAACTGAATTCTGTAATATAAATGCTGTTTTTTTACAAAAATAGAATCTTTAAGAACAGAATTTGACACTAATTTATCCTCTAAATCAGTATCATCATTAGAAATGGTTTTACTATTTTGTTTTTCATTATAATTGAAACTTGATAATGCAATTTCAATTGATGTATATAAATCTTGTTGCTCAAAGGGTTTTACCAAATACCCATTTGGCCGAACTGTTTTTGCATTTTCGACTGTGGCCCTATCAGAGTTTGAAGTTACAAAGATAAAAGGAATGTTATATTTTTCACGGATGTGTTTACCTAAGTCGATTCCCGTTTTATCTGACGCTAAAATAATATCAATTAAAACCAAATCTACTTGCTTTGTTTTTAGCACTTCTTCCGCTTGTTCGTAAACAATTACATTGTCCACAATTTCATAGCCAATTTCTTCTAACATAGACTGCATGTCATCTGCAATGATTACATTATCTTCTACTATGAGTATTTTAATAGGCTGTTCCAAATTTGGTATAGTTTATAAAGGTTGTGTTAATCAAATCTACAAAAAAATATTAAAACTTACATAAAACAAAACTGCTAGAAAAAAAGTACTTAATGCAAGTTTTTTTAATTCTGGGTCAAGAGTTGTAGGATATAATGTTTTACTAACTTTGTAAGCGTGTATAAAAATAGGGATAAAAACTAGTAAATGCACAACATTTATCCACGATTTATAATTTAAAAGCGTAAAAATCAAAAGGCTTAAAAAAGCAACGCTTAAAAGAGCTAAATGATATATTTTTCCTTTTTCAAAACCTATTTTAACAACTAAGGTGTTTTTACCAGCCATTTTATCGGAATTAGCATCTCTTAAATTATTTAAATTTAAAACGGCAGTACTTAATAAACCTATAGCTATTGCGGGTAATATGGCCTCAAAAGTTAGATAGTGCGTAAATAAATACATAGAACCTAACACAGCTACTAAACCAAAAAATATAAATACGAATACATCGCCTAGACCTTTGTAACCATAGGCCGAATTACCAACGGTATATTTAATAGCTGCCCAGATACTAGCAAATGCTAAACCTATAAAGAATAAGATAATAAAAATTTGCTCTTTTTCAAAAGCAACCAAAAGTAAGATTATAGCTAAAACTAAGCTTACAATAACCGACATGATGATGCCTTTTTTTAACTCTTTATCCGTTAAAATACCACTTTGTAGCGCTCTTTTAGGACCAATTCTGTTTTCGTTATCAGTACCTTTTATACCATCTCCATAGTCATTTGCAAAGTTTGAGGTTACTTGAAAGCAAATAGTTGTGCAGATCGCTATGATAAAAACGAGTACATTGGTATAACCATAAAAATTTGCAAGTGCAGCGCCAACGATAATTCCGGAAACTGATAGCGGTAGTGTACGCGGACGCGCTGCGTTAAGCCAAGCTTTTATTTTTGTCAAAACTAATTAGGATCTTCTATTTTCAATCGTTTTCCGTTTTGGTATGATGCTACAAAAGCATCATTAAAACCCATTTTTAGTAATTGATACCGAAATGACCTTGCTTCTTCTAAGGTTTCAAAATTACCTAGAGAATAAGAGTAAAACGGATTTGTTTTTACAAACAAAGTGTTGTTTAAGGCATTTGAAGTAAGTGCTACATTATTTTCAACAAAAGACTTTATCTGTACCGAATAAATTTTTTCCTTATCTAAAAATTCTTTGGCTAAATAAAACTCTTTTACGGTGCTTAACTCTTCATTTTTCATTTTCAAATTATTGAGCCTAGCTTCAATCACTTTTAAGCTATCTAAGCTTATGACTAATAATTTATTATCATCTCCCTTAACATTACTTCTCGCGCCTGCATTAAAAGAGTACAAAGCCAAAACACCCAAAAGAAAAAATCCTGTGACCGCTAATAAAATATTTCTTTGAATTTTGCTCGACCTTAATTCTTTATTCTTGTATTTAATTTGGTCTAAAAGCCTTTCGTTTAATATTTGAGCTTTATCAATATCTTTATGTAAATCCAGCAAATCTGTTTCTTCAATAAACGGCATATTTTTACAATTGTTAGGGGGTTAATTCACGATTATCAAGTCTAAAAAGTCCTCAAAAATGAGTCCTTTTTTTAAGTTCTAAAAGTAGGACTTTTTTAACAATATTTAAAATTTTAAATATTTATTTAACTGAATGCCATAATCTTGTAGATGAAATACTAAATTTCGTTCTTGGTTGGTCTTTGTTCGCTGATTTTTAATGGCTCTTTATGGGTTTAAAGTTTTTTTACCACTCCTTTATTACATGCACGAATTTCAAGAAATACAAAGTTTACATCAGTTTCGGCATGGGACTTTAGCCATTTAACTTACTACTGAACTTGCACTAGAACTTGTATTTGAATTTGAATTTAGGCTAAATAAATGCCATCAGGCCTAATTGTTATCTTTCTGTCTTTATACAATGTCCCTAGACTTTTCTTAAATATTTTTTTACTCATCTGTAGTCTTGCACTAATTTCTTCGGGTGAAGACTTGTCGTGTAAATTTAAATAACCACCTTCTTTTTTAAGTATTTGGTAAATAATATTTGCAGCAGGTTCAACACTTACATAGCCAATTGCTTGTAAGCTCACATCTATTTTATGGTCAGACCTAATATTTTTTATAAAGCCTTTGATATTATCGCCAACCGCTATTTTTTTAAACACTTCGTTTTGATAAACTAATCCTTTGTGTTTGTTGTTGATAATTACATCCCAACCTAAGTCATTCTGACGCGTAACAATCAAATTCACTTCATCATTAATAGCAATGCCAAGTTCTTCATTATTTAAAAATTTATCCAATTTATTGGAAGCCACCAACCGAAAGGATTTTTCGTCCAAATAACAATAGACCACATACCATTGCCCTTCTTGCATTTTTATCCTTTGTTCACTAAAAGGCACTAATAAATGTTTTTCTAAACCCCAATCTAAAAAAGCACCAATATTGTTTACTTCAACCACTTTTAATAATTGAAAAGTATTGCGAATAATATAGGGTGTTAATGAGGTAACAATTGGGCGTTCATCATAATCTAAATAGCAAAAAACAGTGAGCATATCCCCTATTTCGTACATTTTTGGAACATACTTATTAGGCAGTAAAACATAATTACCCTCTTCATCTCCTAAAAAAAGGCCAACACTAGTATCTCTTAAAATTTCTAATGTATTATAATTTCCTAATTCAATCATGCCACAAAAGTACACTTTATAAGTAAATTTTTTGAATTCAATCTAAAGAAAATAATGGCAGATACTTCAAGAACTATGACCCATGAGTACGTTTAAATTGGTCTTCAAAATTGGAGCTTAAAGGAAAATAAATTAAACTTTATATTCCAATATTTTGAAAACAAATTTACAAAATAAAAAAAACCCCCTTGAATAAAAGGAGGTTTTACATTTATTACAGATAATTACTATTTATTGTAAGTAGCCTCTTTTTTAAAGTGCTTGCACAGCATATAGTAAACTACAGCTCTATATTTGTTTTTGTTCGATGTACCGTATTTTGTAAGAACGCTATCAATTGCTGGCATCATATCAGCACTTTCTTTCATCCCTAACTTTTTAATTAAATAGTTATTCTTTACCGTTTCTTTTTCTTTGTCATCACCACCAGAAATTTTTGAAGCATCCATATTATAGATAGCTGGGCCAAGGCCAATGGTAACCTTTGTTAATAAATCCATGTTGGCTGCTTCTCCAAATTTATCTTGAATGTCTGCCGCATACTTTTCGATTAATTCATCTCTTTTGCTCATAATTTTTGGTGTTCTTTTAAATTATTAGTTAATGTTGGTGTAAGATATAAAATCAAAATAACTAAGCAAAATTTTATTATTAACAAGCCTGGGCGTTTTAATTTCAAGCAATTTAGGTTTTTCACTTTTTTTATAAAAATTTTGAAGCACAAGTTCTAAGTTATCCACGTCCTGCACGTTTTCATGGATGAAATGATAGGTTTTGCATAAATCTGCTATATTTATGTTGTGCGTTGTTTCAAAAAAACGTTCAAAATTATCAGTATCTTCTTGTCCAGGTAATATTCTAAAAATTCCACCTCCATTGTTATTCATCACGATGATTCTAAAATCGGGACGCAAATAATTGTTCCAAAGTGCATTACTATCATATATAAAGCTCAAATCTCCTGTAATTAAAAGCGTTGGTGATTCATTATAAATTGATGCTCCAATAGCAGTTGAAGTACTGCCGTCAATTCCGCTTGTACCCCTATTGCAAAAAACAGTTACCGAAGGGTCAATATCAAACAATTGCCCATACCTGACGGTTGAACTATTGGCCAAGTGCAATTGATAATTTTTAGGAATCGTGGCAGCTATTTTTGAAAAAGCCAACATATCCGAGAAAGGAATCTTATTTATATATTCAGTTCGCTTTTTTTCGTAACACTCTTTTACCTTCGCCCAATACCTGTAATAGTCACTAGTTATAGGAACCTGATTTTTTAAAAGTTGTGCTAAAAAAATATTTTCCGATGTTTTAAAATGATGTGTTAAGGAAAAAAAAGTATCGTAAGCTTTTTTTTGATCAATATGCCAATGGTGTTTTGGTTTGTACTTTCTTAAGAAACTTTTTATTTTTTTTGATATAATCAAGCCTCCAAAAGTTAGTACGATATCTGGTTGCAATAAAGCAAAAAGTGCCTCTTTACTAGCGGATTTTTCAATCGGTGCAATTAAACTATCGATACTCGGAAAAAAATTAGGATGATGTAAATTTGAAGTAGTTTCAGTCAACACTATAACGGACTCATCATTCGCTAGAAGATCTAGATATTCTTGCGCTACAGCTCCTGGATAATCAACTCCCACTAAGACTAATTTTCGCTTAGCGTTTTTCCAAATTTCAATAAAATCGGAAATGTCTCCAATATCATTTGTTTCAGTTTTAATAATATCTCCGTCCAAAAATTGATATTTCTCATCAGTCACACCATATAAAGGCTCTTCAAAAGGTACATTAATATGAACAGGCTCACTTTTACCAATCGCTTTTACAAAAGCTTTTTGCAATTCCGCAATATTGTACTCTTCTACCAGTTTCTGTTGCGTCTCAATACTAATTTCGTCTGAAATAAGCGATTTTCCCTGCCTTTTAATCGTATCCGTGGCATGGTTTACATCGAGCTTTAAGTTGGCAGAATAGCCAATATGCCGATCAAATACATGGTCTTGGCGAATGGTTTGTCCGTCTCCGATATCTATTTTATAAGGTGGTCTGTCCGCAGAAATAACCACTAAGGGAATATCACTATAAAAAGCTTCTGAAACTGCTGGATAATAATTTAGTAATGCACTGCCCGAAGTACATAAAACCGCCACAGGCTTTCTTTGCTCTAGCGCCATGCCTAAAGCAAAGAAAGCAGCACAGCGTTCATCAACTATACTGTAGCAATTAAAATAAGGGTCTTCGGTAAAGCTAATCGTTAAAGGTGCATTTCTTGAACCCGGAGAAATAACAACATCTTTTATACCGCACCTTTTAAAGTAGGTAACCAAAATTTGTGCCGATGGTATCGTAGAATATTTCACGTAATTAAGGGTATTAATTATCTATAATTTTTTAAAACACTAAGCATGGTTTCACTTTTAGCTCTGGTTTCTTCCCATTCTTTTTCTGGGTTTGATGCTTTTGTGATACCACCACCAACATAAATAAAAGCAGTAGTATCATTTATTTTCACACACCGTAAATTCACATATAAAGAGCTGGTGTTTTTTATGGTCTTATAAGCATGATTTTCTGTATTTCTTAGGCTATTATTGCGACGAGTTTCAGACTTAAAATTTAACTCACCCAAAAATCCTGTATAATATTCCCGATCATAATTTTCATGTTTTAAAATAAATTCTTTAGCTGGCTCTTTGGGAAATCCACAAACAGCTGGTGTGGGGTGCAAGGCATCTATAACTGTTTTAATAGTATCGTTTTTTAGTATTCCTGAAATTGTTGTTCTTAAATGCCATAAATTGCCAGCTTTTACAGATGTAGTTTCTGATATTTGAAGTTGCATAACTTTGTTAGCCAAAGCATTAGTTATGTATTCTGTAACCAACTTTTGTTCCTCTAATTCCTTCTTCCCCCAAGTAGGATTTTCTTCGCCTCTATATTTTTGAGTTCCCGCAAGCGACATGGTTTTTAGTCGCTTATTTTCTGATTTCAACAAAAGTTCAGGTGTTGCACCCAACCAAAGACCCACTTCTGGATGGTAAAATATATAGCAAAATGCATGGCTATACTTTGAAAGCAAGGCCGTAAATAAAGTAAAAGGCGATGAATTAAAAGGCACCAATATGCATCTTGAAAGTACTACTTTTTTAAACTGCTCTGCTTCAATGGCTTGTATTCCGTCTTTTACCAATTGTAAATGAAACTCTTTTTGAGTGTCATCCGTTAAATTGTCAAGGTCGGAATTATTAATGACTTTTGTTGCTATAAAATCGGCTTCTAAGGTTTCGTCAATTGGTATTAAAACTATTTTATTATCCGCATTAAATGGAGAAAAAATAAAACCTTTTTCGTTGAAATCATCTACATAATGTAAGGTATCATCAGCCTGAAAAATACCTTTAACGCTATGCTCCAAAGGTTTACGATAAAGCACAAAAGGTTGGGCACTATGGTAGTGTTTTTCAGCTTTTGATAGAAGATTGGGAAACATACTATTTTTTTGGTAAGGCGATGGTTGTTAGTTTACAAACGGAAATTAAATTATCATTAGCATCAGTAATTTTAATATCCCAAAGTTGTGTGGTTCGCCCTTTGTGAACAATACTAGCTTTTGCAAAAACAAAACCCTCTTTGATGCTTTTTACATGATTTGCCGAAATTTCAATTCCCCTAATTGTAACTTCTTGAGCATTTAAAAATATATAAGATGCTGCACTCCCAACGCTCTCCGCCAAAGCCACCATGGCACCGCCATGTAAAACGCCGTCTGGCTGATAAACTCTTGAGGTTACAGGCATTTTACCCACTAGAAAGTTCTCCCCTACGTCCACATACGTAATGTCTAAAGTTTCCATCAATGTACCTTTGCAGGTTTCGTTGCAAATTTTCAGGATTTTTTCCTTGTAATCGTCCATTTCAATCTTTTAGGTAAAATTAATGATTTCAGGTACAACAAAAGGCAAAATAATACTATCAAATTAAATAATCTTCTTAAATTTCACTTTTATAACGGAATGCCATGAATTCATTAGAAAAAAAAGTAAATTACACCGCCAACAATACCTACGAAACTTTAAATAATCTGACTAAAATTACTAAAAATGTATGGCTTGTTTTTCACGGTATTGGCTATTTAAGCCGCTATTTTTTAAAATATTTTAAAGAATTGAATGCTGAGGAGAATTATATTATCGCCCCACAAGCACCCTCAAAATATTATTTAAATGACAAATATATTCATGTTGGTGCCAGTTGGTTGACAAAAGAAAATACAGGCTCGGAGCTCGAAAATGTAAGTGCCTATTTAGATGCTGTTTTTGAAGCCGAAAAAATTCCTGAAAACTGTAATTTAATTGTATTCGGGTTTTCTCAAGGGGTTTCTATAGCTATACGTTATTTAGCCAAGAAAAAACTAAAATGTAGTCAACTTATTCTATACGCAGGCGGTATTCCTAATGAATTAAAAGCTTCTGATTTTAGTTTTTTGGAAGCAAATAAAACAAAAATTAAAGTAATTATAGGAACTCAGGACGAATATTTAAATGACGAACGCATGAAAACCGAAACTCAAAAAATAAAACTGCTTTTTAAAGATAAAGCCGAAATTATAAGGTTTGACGGTAAGCATGAAGTAAAAGTATCCATTATTAATTCTTTAGTTTAGAGATTTAAATTATTGATAATGGGGTCATTACAGTTTTAAAACATAAATACCTAAGTTTAGAATGATAAATACCATACCTATTTTAGAAAACGAATTTGTAAAATTATCACCCTTAACTTTGGATAATTACCAGCATTTAGAACCTATTGCCTTTCAAGAAAAATTAATACAATTTTCACCTTCCGTAATTAATACGCCAGCAGCGTTACAGAATTATGTCGCAATTGCTTTAGAACAACAAAAAGCAAATACGAGTATTCCCTTTATTATTTTTGATAAAAAAAATAATAAATATGCAGGTTCCACAAGGTTTATGAATATCACCACGATGCATAAGGTGTTAGAAGTTGGTTCTACATGGATTGGTCGAGAATTTCAAGGAACAGGGTTAAACAGTCATATAAAAAAACTAATGATCGATTATGTCTTTACTAATTTAAAGTTTGAAAAAGTAGAATTTAGAATTGACGAACGCAATATCCGATCTCGAAAAGCGGTTGAAAAATTAGGTGCAATTCTAGAAGGTATTTTAAGAGAAAACGTTTATTTACCTGATGGCTTTAAACGCAACACCTGTTGTTATGGCTTGTTAAAAAAAGAATGGATTAATACGTGATTTGTTGTTTATTATTCAGAAAAAATAGCAATAGAACTCATTTAACCAAGTGTTAAAATTGCTATCTTCAAATTACTTTTTTTCAGAAGCAGGAATGTCATAATACTTAATTTTCCTTGTCATATAAGTATTATCAGGCGTGATGATTTGTTTTACCCAATTGCCTTTGTCGCCGTTATCGTATTGGTAAATAAATTTTTTTATTGCTTCAGTTTTTCCTTTTTTAGTTTTTATTTCAATAAGCATTCCTAAATTATTGTACTGGTAAGTTATTAATTCTATCGCTATATAAGAATTTGAAATATTGTCATAATTGAATTTTTGTTCCGAAATCAACCTTTCTTTATCACTAAAAACTTCTTCGAAAGCTTTATTTGGTTCACCTTCAACATAATATTTGGTGAGTTCCACTTTTTCAGTTCTGTTGTTTTTAGATTTGCGCTGGGAGCGGCGGATTGTTTTCTGAATTTCACCGTCCATAATATACGTAATTGTAGTTTCTCCTTGAACTTCCTCATACTTTATCATGGTGTTTTCTAAACCATTACCATCGTTTCTGTTAATTTGTATAAGTTGATCATTTGCATCATAAGAATACTCATACTGGTCTAAAAATTCTTTAGCGTAGGATACTATTTTTTCTGTAATTTTTTTACCGTTTGGAAGGCTGTCCACAGTATAAATATTGGCAATAGAAGTTTGCTTATCAAAAACGCCATCACGGTAAATTTCCACTCTTTTTTCACTTATGGCACCATTAAGATATTTATAATAGGTTGCATCGTAGTCTTTTTCATTATACCGCGTGAGCAATTTGGTAAGTAATCCTTTTTCATTGAAACTAAATTCTTCTTTTCCATAGTCCTTGATGACCAAACAGGTTTTTACTTTTCCTTTTAAATCAAAATCGGAAACCGTGAAGATTTTTGCTTTTTGTCCATAAGAATAAAAACAAACAGTCGTAAAAACGAACCCCAAAACCAGCCTTAGCATCAAAACAAATTGCTTTTTTATCATACTACAAATTTAAGAGGTTATTTTATACTAAAATTCATTTGGACTTAAAATGTCGCATACGGCTTGATCCTTTTCCATTTAAATGGATAAAATCGTTTAATTTTACTTTTTTAAGATTTTTTTGTATGAAAAATACCATATCGCAGAGAGTTGCTGATTTTCTAAAGAATTATCCACCTTTTAATGGCTTAAAAAGTATTGATTTACAGCAGCTATCCGAAGAAATAAGCATCATTTACAAAGAAAAAGGAAGTCTTATTTTTACTGAAAAAGAACCTGGACATGCCTTTTTTTATGTGGTACATAAAGGAGCCGTTTCCTTATTAAAAAAGGCTTCTAACGAAATTTTAGATATTTGTGATGAAGGCGATATTTTTGGTTTAAGACCACTGATGGCCAACGAAAACTACGAATTGGAAGCCAAAGCGCATGAAGAAAGTATTTTGTATGCCATACCCATTGTGCTCTTTAAACCTTTGGCTTTAGAAAATAAAGCTGTTGGTAATTTTTTAATCGAGAGTTTTGCATCAAACACTAGAAATCCGTATTCAAAAATACATCGTGGAAAGCTATATAGCGACGGAAGTATGCTAAATTCTAAGGATGCAAACGGGACTATATTAAGTGATTTACAACCAGTACATTATTCCAAAAAAATTGTCTGTTGTTCACCCAGCACAACGGTGAAAAAAGTAGCAGAAATAATGACTGCCAAAAAAATTGGAGCAATGCTTGTTGTAGAAAATGATTTGCCAGTAGGTATTATTACGGATAAAGATTTAAGAAACAAAATTGTCACAGGTGAGTTTCCTATTACCGCCACAGCTCACACAATAATGTCTTCTCCTGTAATTACTTACCCCAAAACCTTGACGATTACACAGGCGCAAATGGCCATGATGAAAAGTAATATTAGTCATTTATGCCTAACCAAAGATGGTACTGTAAATACTAAAATCGTGGGTATATTATCAAAACACGATGTCATGGTTGCTTTGGGCAATAACCCAGCAGTTTTAATCAAAGCGATTAAAAGAGTTAAAAAAATAAAACAGTTAAAGCCCATAAGAAATAGTATAATGGGTTTATTAAAGGGCTATTTAGATGGGAACATCCCAATGACCATAATCTCAAAAATAATAGCCGAATTGAATGATGCTTGCATGAAACAAGTTATTAAAATATCTATAGAAAAAATGACAACGCCAGCACCTGTAAAATTTGCATGGTTGGCTTTAGGAAGTCAAGGTCGGAGCGAGCAAATGCTGCATACTGATCAAGATAACGCCCTGATATTTGAAGATGTTGAAAATGAAATATTACCGAAAACTACCGCCTATTTTTTCAAACTTTCTACCTTAATCACGCAAGGTTTAAATACTATAGGATATGAATATTGTCCCGCGGAAATGATGGCATCAAACCCGAAATGGTGTTTAAGTTTAAAAGAATGGAAAAAAACGACCTCGCATTGGATCATCAATCCAGGAGTTGATGAGGTGTTATTATCCTCTATCTTTTTTGATTACAACTTGGTCTATGGCGAAACCAATTTGGTAAATCAATTATCAGATCATATTTTTCACACCGTAAATAAATATCCCATTTTCTTTTTACATTTGGCCAAAGGGGCTTTGCAGAACCCATCACCTACGGGATTTTTTAGACAATTTTTAGTAGAGCAAGACGGAGAACATAAAGACAGTTTCGATGTAAAAAATAGGGCATTAAGACCCTTAACCGATGCTGCAAGAGTACTCATTTTATCTCATAAAATAAAGGCAATCAATAATACTGCTGAGCGTTTTGAAAAATTAGCGGAGTTAGAACCCAACAATAAAGAAATATATTTGGCTTGCTCTTATGCTTCTAAGGCGCTATTGAAGTTTAGAACTAAGCAAGGACTTTTAAATAATGACTCGGGACGTTTTATTGATTTGAACGCACTTACTAAAGAAGAAAAAATAAAATTAAAGCGCACCTTTAAAACCATCAAAGAAATTCAAGAATTAGTTACCCATAGGTTTCAACTAAAAGTTATGTAATGTTTAGATTCTTTAAAAAAAATACTACTGTTCTACCCGATTTTTGGATCAGCTATGCTGCGACATTTGCCAACCATATTACCGAAGAATTAGATAGTATATGTTTTGTTGTTTTAGATACAGAAACAACGGGGTTTGATTATGAAAAAGACCGCATGTTGTGTATAGGGGCTTTAGAATTGACAAATCAAAGCATTGAAGTAAAAAAAGGATTTGAAATTTATATTCAACAAGAAGTATATGGCAAAGAATCTGCTAAAATTCATGGTATTTTAAAAAATGAAGCTATAGCCAAAGTTTCAGAGTTAGAGGCCTTGAAAGTTTTTTTAAACTATTTAGAAAATAAGGTGATTGTTGCCCACCATGCTTATTTTGATATTACCATGATAAATAAAGCTTTATCGAGACATGATTTGCCACCTTTAAAAAATAAAAATATAGATACTTCAAATCTCTATAAAAAAACGCTTATCAAATCTAACTTAATCACCCGAAAATCTCAATATTCGTTAGATGAACTTGCTGACAAATTTAATATTTCAAAAAAAGATAGACATACTGCAATTGGTGATGCGTATATCACTGCTATATTATTTTTAAAAATTATCGCCAAACTTAAGGAGAAAAAAGTAATCAAGTTGAAAGACTTACTAGAATGAATAATGTAATTGCCGAAGTAGTTTTGAATTAATAAAATGATTACTTTTAAACTCCTGTTTTCGCTGTTTTAAGTATTTTTATCGACAAACTGCTCGAAAAATACGATGAAATGCTTTTTTTTCATTTTTTTTTATTATTTTCATCGCCTAATTGGATAAAAAAAACATGACCAGACCACAAAAACTAAAAAGTTTACTCTATTTTATTTGCTTCATAGTTACGGCAATAATTTATGCAAAGACTATTAATCAAAAACAAAGTTCTGAAAAAAGTAAACAAGATGTACAGCAAAAAGTAGTTATAAAATCTGAGAAATCATCAAGCCATACATCGACCACAAATTATCTTGATTATTAGTATTTCACTTTTTTAAATAAGCCAATATACTATCTTCAATTCTCTTTTGGATGTTAGTAATATCTGCTTTTATAAACTTTTCTCCCACAATATTTTCATACAGTTCAATGTATCTATCAGATACTGTTGTAATGTAATCATCGCTCATTTCAGGAACTTTCTGACCTTTTAATCCCTGAAAATCGTGGGCAATCAACCATTGGCGCACAAATTCTTTCGATAATTGTTTTTGTGCTTCTCCCCTAGTTTGGCGCTCTTCATAACCCTTTTCATAAAAGTAACGCGAAGAATCTGGAGTGTGAATTTCATCAATTAAAACAATTTTACCTTCTTTAGTTTTTCCAAATTCGTATTTGGTATCTACTAAAATTAAGCCTCTTTTTTCAGCGATTTCTGTACCTCTTTTAAATAAAGCTTTGGTATATTGTTCTAAAATTACGTAGTCTTTTTCGCTTACAATTTTTCTTTCTAAAATTGCCTCTCGCGAGATATCTTCATCGTGGTCTCCCATTTCAGCTTTCGTTGCTGGAGTAATAATAGGTTCTGGAAATTTATCATTTTCTATCATCCCATTGGGCATAACAACTCCGCATAGTACTCTTTTACCCAATTTATATTCCCGTGCAGCATGACCTGATAAGTATCCACGTATCACCATTTCTACTTTAAAAGGTTCGCAAGCATGGCCAATAGCAACATTAGGATCGGGAGTTGCTATAAGCCAATTAGGAACAATATCGGCAGTATCCACCATCATTTTAGTTGCAATTTGGTTCAAAATTTGCCCCTTATACGGAATCCCTTTGGGCATTACTACATCAAAAGCAGAAAGTCTGTCTGTCGCCACCATGACCATTACATCATGCTCCAAACGATACACCTCTCTTACTTTTCCTTTATAAACGCTTAATTGATTTGGAAAACTAAAATTTGTGGTGATGATGGTGTTTTTCATGCTTATGGATTCTGGGTTTTGGGTTTGAAAAATTTAAAGGCTATGGTTTAAGGTTTTTAAATTCTAAATTACTAAAAAATCCTAAACATATAAAGTAATAAACTTTTTTAAAGAATTTTGCGCTTGCGCTTGAACTTGTTCAAAGTTGATTGATATTTGGTTTGAAAAGTTTATAGTTTGAGAACCAAGAATTTATAAATGAAAATAAAATATTGAACTTTAATTTGCACTTGAACCTGAACATACTCTTGTTTTTTGTCTTTTAACTTAAGGACTAAGAACTAATTAGGTTTTCTAAGCTGACTCTTCAACTCTTCCATTGATTCTTGTAACTGTCTCAAAAGACCAGTTTCTGTGGTGGCATCAACCCCGAATGTAATTTTACTATTAACTTGCCAAATTTCCTGAATTTGAAAAGGTTTTATCTCATAAGGTGGGTAACTTTCATTTAAGGAAATTAGCGTTACATTGTTCGAATTCGGTTTTTTAATTACTTTTTTAACCAAAACAGCATCTTGCAAAACCACGACGTAAATTTTATTAGGACTGACATCATCAATATGTTCAATAGCTTTCGCTAAAACCCATTCTCCTGGTTTTAAATTGGGTAGCATGCTATCTCCTTCCACTTGAAAACCACGATAAGTGGCATTTCTAAATTCTGGAATAGGCAAATCAAAAGCAGGTAATTGTTGGTACCAACTTGCGTCTTGAATGTTTTGTGGATACCCCGCTGCAGCTTTCACGTTCACCAAAACCATATTTTCTTTATCAGACATATCAACCGTAACCACTTTCGGAATAACGCTCGTATTAGAACTTTCTAAATATTTGTTTTCACTGTCTCCAAATAACCAAAGCGGATTTATTTTAAACTGCTTAAACAATTCTACGACAATTTTACCAGAAAGTTTGGTTCTGCCTCTTTCTATATCAGCGGTAGTATTTGACACTCCCAACAAGGCTGCAAATTCCGCCTGAGTAAAACCTAAGTCCCTCCGAATTTCTATAAATCGCTTTAAGGTAAGTTCGTTTTCCATAATTAATTTACTATCCAAAAGTCCAAATATACTCTTTTTGGACTAATTCCAAAATAAATTATGGATTATTTCCATAATTAGGAATAATTCCATATTTTTGGAAAAATTACAAGACTATATAATGTCATTCGATCGTATCAAAGAAAAATTAAATATTTTAGCAGACGCCGCTAAGTATGATGTATCGTGCTCTAGCAGTGGCAGTAAACGCCAGAATACCAATAAAGGTCTTGGCGATAGCTCTGGCATGGGAATTTGCCATAGTTATACCGAGGATGGGCGTTGTGTATCATTATTAAAAATTTTACTCACCAATCATTGTATTTTTGATTGCGCTTATTGTGTAACCAGAAAAAGTAATGATATAAAAAGAGCAGCTTTTAAAATTCAGGAAGCGGTAGATTTAACCATCAACTTTTACCGCAGAAATTATATAGAAGGACTTTTTTTGAGCTCTGGAATTTTTAAAAGTGCTGATTATACCATGGAACGTTTAATAGCGGTGGCTAAGAAATTGCGTTTAGAGGAAAATTTTAACGGCTATATTCACTTAAAATCTATCCCAGGGACTAGCGACGAATTAATGCGTGAAGCAGGTTTGTACGCCGATCGCTTATCTGTAAATATAGAAGTACCGACTATTTCTGGCTTAAAATTATTAGCTCCAGACAAAAAACATGAAGATTTTATTAAACCCATGCTCAAGGTAAAAAATGAAATTATTCAATACAAAGCCGAGAAACAAATCATAAAAAGTACACCAAAATATACGCCAGCAGGCCAGAGTACACAAATGATTATTGGCGCGTCTGGGGAATCAGATAAAGATATTATGTATTCGGCAGCTCATTATTACAAAAACTATAATATGAAACGGGTGTATTATTCTGGCTATGTGCCTGTGGCCGATGATGCACGATTACCAGCTATCGGAACGCAAGTACCTATGTTGCGTGAAAACAGATTGTACCAAACAGATTGGTTACTTCGCTTTTATGGATTTAGTGTTGAAGAAATTTTAAATTTCAATCATCCTAATTTAGATATTGATGTAGATCCCAAATTAGGTTGGGCCTTACGAAATTTAAATCACTTCCCGATTGATGTGAATATAGCTGAACCAAGAATGCTGGCAAGAATACCCGGTTTGGGGATGTATTCGGTTCAAAAAATTGTACAAGCTAGAAAATTTAGAAAATTAAACTGGGAACATCTTAAAAAAATTGGTGTCGCCCTTAATCGAGCAAAATATTTTATGATTTGCGACACTAAAAATTACAAACATAATGATTTGGAAGCAGCGGAAATTAAAGGTTTGATTTTAAAAAATTCACAAGGGAAATTTAGAGATAATTATAGCTCACAGCTATCACTATTCAATTAGTAAATCAAAGAAAACAAATGATATTAAACCAAAAGAAAATGCTATAAAAAAATCTTTGTCTTAATTAGAAAGAAGATGAATTGCCATTTTAAATTTTGGCTATGGAATAATAGCATGGAAAAGTAGAATTAAAAAGTCTTTAAAACTTGTATTCTACAATCTTTATAAAAAGCTATTAATTGCCAAAGAGTTTTAGAATGAACATTAAGATTTGATCGATAGACTTTCGCCTCTTTCTACCAGCAGGCATATGGGATTTTAAGTAAAAAAATTGTGAATAAATAGATTCTCGCTTCTGCCTATTAGTAGGTTGGTGCGCGGGAATAATATAAAATATTTAAGTTATGAAAAATGCAAAAATTTTAATTTACGATGGAAGTTTTAACGGATTCTTAACTAGCGTCTTTATGGCTTTCGATGAAAAAATTGAAGTAGCAGCGATTCAAAAGGAAACGAATACACAACGAGGACTATTTTCTGAAGCTGAATTCATTTACACCAATATTGATAAAGCAAAACGAGTATGGAACGGCATTCAGAATAAAAGTAATGCTGCGATTAAAAATATATATTTTGCTTTTTTAAGTGAAACAAAAAATATAGAATTATTACTTTACCGCTACATTCAAAAGCTATTTTCTAAAACAGAAATGATGCAGTTAAACTTTTCTGATGATACGGTGTTACGTATCAGTCAAATCGCTAAATCTGTAGGTAGAGAAAAGCATAGAATGGAAGCATTTGTGCGTTTTCAGCTTACTCATGACGACATTTATTTTTCAACAATAAGTCCTGATTTTGATGTATTGCCTTTAATCTCTAAGCATTTTAAAGATCGTTACGCAGATCAACAATGGCTAATTTATGATGTAAAACGTAACTATGGTATCTATTATAATTTTCAAACCGTGGAAATGGTTACGCTTGATTTAAAAGAAGATTATGGCAACAGTTTAAACAAAAATGCTGCATTTACGCTCGCAGAATATGATTATCAAGATTTATGGAATAACTATTTTAAAAGTACGAATATTAAATCTCGTATCAATTTAAAACTACACACCCAACATGTTCCTAAACGCTACTGGAAATATTTAAGCGAGAAGAAACAAGCGGTATAATGTCAGATGGTTCTTCGTTGATGTTTGTCATTGATGGTTATTTGTTTTTGGTTTAAAAAAGTTTCAGGTTTTAGGTTGATTTCATTTTAAATCTATCCATGAACATTCTCTATATTTAGAAAATCATAATCTCTGTGTTTTACTTTTTGGCTTTTTCCAGCATATTAACTTTTCGGGGTTACATAAACAGCTAATTTTACACCTTTATTCAATTCGGCAAAATATGATGCTGGTATTCCAGATTGCTTAATTATATCTTTTTGCGAGTATTCGCTTTTTTTGATTTCGTTCGCATATTTAATTCCGAATAAATGTATCATCGCCGTTGAATCTCCTTTCGGTGCGTTATTATACATTTCTCCAAGTTTCGCTCCTAATTCGTTTAATGTCATATTTTCGGTTTTTAACTTTTAAATCGGGGTTTGTTTAAATTGTGCATTGCGTTTTGCGTGTATGAGAAGAAGCGAATTTGAAGCCGCTTTATTTTCAGTTTGGCACTAACTTTTATTAAAAACACTAACGTTTGATTTAGCACTGAACCTATTATTTCCTATACACGTCTTGTTGTGTTTAGTATTTATTCAACATCTACCTCTAAATCAGTAATGTCAATCCTTTGAACTGTTGATAAATACTTTAGATTTATATTCAAAATTTCACTGTAAGGAATTACAAAATAATTACTTGAAATTAATTTTGTTTTACCATTTTGTTTTTTTTCTGGATTGGATAAGACGATGTATTCAACGGAATTATTTTTATCAAGTTGATAATCTATTAGAATCCCTCTATAAATTACTTCATTGTCATTTGATTTAGCAAGAACGTCCACCAAACGGATATCTATGTCATCTGAAGATATTTTATCATCACTGTATTTTTTTATATCAAGCACCTCTCCTGAAAACAAATAATACCAATTATTATCATATCGAAGGAAATTAGTTGTTCTGTCCCATTTTTTAACTCTAACTAAATTTCTAAACAAATAGGAAAAAATTGCAGAAACAACAGTCAAGGATATAAAATATAAGATAATTTTATAAATATTAATTGTAATGTTTCCGTAATCAATAATTGCATTTGGGTTAAAAAGAAGTTTAAATAAAATATCAAAATCAATTTTATACCCAATAAGTTCAACAACTGAAATCCATATAGAATGTAAAACACCAGCAAGAAAAATTGCGCTGAAAATTTCCTGAAGAGTATTTTTATTCGTAAATGATTTTGAAAATTCTTTTGTGAAGTAGGTTCTTCTTGCTATAATTGCTGGTGAAACTATTAAAAAAATAGCTAAACTTACAATTGCAATATTCATTATTTAGCAGGTCTTAATTGTCTAACCGAATAAGATGTCTTACCATCTTTACTTTTAATAGTAAATTTTCCGCCTTTGTCAACATTAGCATAGACTTGTTTAGATAAGAACTTATCAGATACAATATTTTTTGAACTACCAGAAACTTGTCTAGTTCGGGTTTCTCCAAAAATAATTTTGTGTAATGTAGATTTTTCTCTTTTTACTGACATAATGTCAAATATAATACAAATATTAATCCAAAGTGGTTCTACTTAACATTTTCTTTGTTTTTCAGTCGTAACGCTATTCCTTAAATTACACACAATAAGCCAATATAACAAAGGATGTATTTATTCAAACAATAGTGATTTCAACTTTTTTCTGAACTTCGCACTTCTAATTTCGCACTTCTAATTTTACATTTCGTATTTTACTTAGTACTTTTTTCACTTCGATTTATCCCCAATAAACTGGTCGCCTTGGATTTTAAATAGTACATTAAAAGTAGTTAAGCTTCCATAAATTCTAGTGATGTACTGTTGCAAATCAACTTTTTCTTGATCGTCTAGGTTGTTGCTTGAGTTTATTTTCTGTTCCATTACCCGAACACGATCACGAACCATTACAATTTTATGAAAAAATGTGTCAATTGGGATTTCTTTGTCCGCTAGATTGTCATCACCAGGTTTTAAAATTAGACTACCCCCTCTCCATTTATCTGCTATCGGTGTA
>JBGSQM010000158.1:0-2068 GCA_041738035.1 Cellulophaga sp. | reverse complement strand
TGAACTATATACCTATAAACGCAACGACCCGAATGGTATAGGAAAATGGTATCAAGGAAGAGAGATTGCCCACGTTATGGGCTTTCAAGGGATGGATTGGCTTAACAGACCTGAACGGGAGCAAGAAGAAAATGTATCCATTTTATTAAAAAATATGGATATCAAGGTTACAGACGTCATTGCAGACATTGGCGCTGGATCTGGTTACCATGTGTTTAAAATAGCTCCCATATTGAAAGAAGGCACTGTTTACGCCGTTGACATTCAAGAAGAAATGCTTGCAGAAATGGACTACCAAAAAGAAATTACAGGCATCCATAACGTAAATCTTATCAAAGGCAGTGGACAAAGTGCAAACTTACCTGAAAATAGCATAGATAAAGTATTAATGGTCGATGTATATCATGAGTTTAATTATCCACTAGAGATGCTATTATCTATCAAAAAAGCACTAAAACAAAATGGTAAAATTTTCTTGATTGAATACCGTGGCGAAGATGCTAATGTTCCTATAAAAACCATTCATAAAATGACGGAGTCGCAAGCTGTGAAAGAACTAAAAACTGCAGGTTTTAAATTGGTCGAGAACATAGACAATCTTCCTTGGCAGCATTGTATGGTGTTTGTGGTGGAATAGGTTTTAGAGATTTTCGAAAATGAAAGTTTTTAAGCCAGTTAATTTCGCACGAATCAATTATAAGCTTAATTTAAATGCCCTATAATTTATCATAAAAAACAATTGACATTGTATTTTCTCAAATTTAAGTAAACAGTACTTATCAAATCATACCTCATTGTTGTAATTTAACAATCTAAATATTATATTTGAATTAAGAAAAAGAAACCAAATTTTGTAAAAAATTGCTAAAATACGAATGAAAAAAAAGCATCAAGATGGTATATCGAAACTTTCAGAAAATCTTAAAAGTGATAAAAAGAATGATTTTGAACAGATAGAAAAGGATAAAATCATTGAAAGGCAACTGCGCTTTCAAGACTTATTAATAAGTATATCTACAACCTATATTAATTCAGATTTATCAGATATTGATAAGCTCATAAAAAAATCTTTAAAACAAATTGGAGAATTTGTAGCATCCGACAGAAGTTATATATTTTCTTATGATTTTGTAAACAACACAACATCAAATACTTACGAATGGTGTGCTGAAGGTATAGTGCCAGAAATAGATAACCTACAAAACATACCCACGGGTTTTATTAACCAATGGCTTACTGCGCATAGAAATGGTGATGCTTTTTATGTAGAAAATGTTAGCCTTCTTCCAGAAGATGGTGAGCATGGCCTGCGTGCCATTTTAGAACCCCAGGGTGTTAAAAGTTTAATTACAATTCCAAAAATTAAAAACAATGAATTAATTGGGTTTATTGGTTTCGACTCAGTTCATAAAATTAATAAATATGCAGAAAAAGAAAAAGAAATTCTTTTTGTGTTTGCAAACATGCTGGTCAATGTAATTCAAAGAAAAGAAAATGAAGAACACATAAGATCAGAGGAAAAGAAAAAAGAAGAATTATTAAAAAATTTATCGCTTCAAAATCAAGAATTAAACGAATATGCGCAAGTGGTATCCCATGATTTAAAGGCACCGCTGATCAATATTCATACCTTGGTAAGTTGGTTTATGGATGATCATGGAGACGTAATGGATGAAAACGCCCTGAAACCTTTACACCAAGTGTTGTTTAACGTCGAAAAAATGAATTTTTTGATTAAGGGTATTTTAGATTATTCTACTATCGATAAATTAGAAACTGAAGACACAGAAATTAACTTCAGTATAATAATTGACGAGGTTTTACAAACACTTTTAATCCCTAGCCACATAAAAGTTACGATTCAAAAAAATCTGCCAAGTTTGTACGGAAATGCCTGGAAATTTAAACAAGTATTCCAAAGCTTAATTCAAAATGCTATAATATATAATGATAAAGAAAACGGATTAATTGAAGTTGGTTGTACTGAAAAAGAGTACTATTATGAGTTTTTTGTTAGGGACAACGGAATGGGCATTAAATCAGATTATTTCGAGAGAATATTCAAAGT
>JBGSQM010000142.1:0-8890 GCA_041738035.1 Cellulophaga sp. | reverse complement strand
TAAGCCCAATAATTTGTTTCTATTGCGCCCATATTTCAATAAAAAATAAAACCGTAGCTAATGCTATGCATTGATTTTCTATTTCATCTGAACACAATATAATTCAAATTCTTTAGACCTATTTAAATTCATAATTGGTATGAACAAATTTGTGCAAACTTCAAATCCATAAAACTTCAAATAAAAACATTATGGCATCTTCATATTGCTACATTTGTACATTATTTTAAAGGTCAAAACGTAGGCCTAAAGAAATATTGCGTTGTTCTATTAAAGCATCTTTAAAAATAGGGTTTAAATCGTATTTCATATATAGTGTTGTGCCACCGAAACCAGCATAAGCACTTAATCCGTAAATTAAGTTACTAGTATTGTAGCCTCTTTTTAATTTGTCTTTTACATTTTCCCCATCACGCTCATACTTTAATTTTTGACGCGTTCCTAGATTAAATCCGCCATAGCCACCAAGACCCACTCTAAATTTTTTATCTAGGCTGTAGCGAATGGAATCTTCATTTTCACGCAATTTTGAAGGCCCAAATTCAAAATGAAATGGAAACACCAAATTATCCATTCTTAATTTTGACTTATCCAAATCTAATTCAAATTCTTCCAATACCGTTTCTCCGTTATTATTTACAAAATAGCGATTGTCTTTAGGCTTTAAACCATTGAATTGAAAAGAAAAACCATAGTTAAATCGTAGAAAATTAGACTTTTCAAAAACACGAGTTCGCCATTGCCAGCCTAGTTCAAAAAACCGACTTCCACCTATTTTATACGGCGAGTCGTCTAAGTTTTGCCCATCGATAATGGCGTTATTGAGCCCTACCGCAATGACTGCGTCAGAATAGGTTCTTCTATCATATACAATTGGAAATCGCTCTTTGTTATTATCGATTCTTATTCCGAATATTCTGCCATTTTCATCGTCTTTATGCCCAAATCCAATCTCTATCTTATTTAAGTAGTTCAAAGTATCCAACTCAAGTACTTTTCCTTCATTTCTTTCTAATAAAGCTATCTGGTTATCCAAAATACCTATTCTGTTTTCAATATTGAGTGCTCTTTTTTTAGCTGAGGCTTCTTTTTGTATTTGAGCTTCGGATTCAGAAATTTCTTTATTCGCTAAACGACTATTAATTTTAGCAACCTCAGCTTTCAACGCTTCTTTCTCTTGAGAAGTAATTTCGGTTTTGAGCTTTTTTAGTTGTTCTACTTTAGTTTTAATTTTTTCAGCATCTTGAGCAATGCCTGTTTGTAAAACAAAAGCCAGAAATAAAATTGCGATGTACTTAAAATTGATGTTCATAATTGTGATTTTTTGATTATTGATTGATGAATAAACTCCGCCCTGCTCCTTTACAAATCGCAGTTTGCAGAAGTCCCTTTTTTTTATTTTAAAAATTATTGATTTTATTTATTCCGATCTGCCACGGCTGTCCTAACTTTTAAATAACCACTTTTTAAAGCTTCAAAAAGTTGGTCACGAACGCTTAAATCTAACTCCGATTCTGCTTGGTTCAAAAGCGCCATAGCATCAATACTATTCGAGTTTTTAAAAATTTTCTGCGTTAAAATTTCGTCCTGTGCTTTTCGTAAAAGAGCATCAATTTCCGAATCTGTTACTGTTGCGTTTTGCAAGGCTAAGGCATCCACTTGTGCCACAATGTCATTGATTTTTTTGTTAATTAGTGCATTAATTTCTTGATTAGCCCTATTTTCTTGTTGTAATTTAGGTTTGTTTAATTCATTAGTTATTACTGCAACCGCTTCACCTTCATCAGTACTTGTTTGTAAAGCTCCTGAATTAATTTTTTTGATGTTTTCCAAATTATTATCGGTGATATTTACTATCGTTTCCTTGGCCTCAAATGCATTAATCTGCTTTTCTTTAGACTGTTGAAATTCCTCATTTACCTTATTCTGTGGTATATTTACAATTGGCTCCCCCTCAATAACTGCTTCTTTGTCATCATTAAAAAACATTAGAGTAGCTATCAATAAGCCTGTGATGCATGATGCAATAGCATACCATTGGTAACTATATTTTTTGGCAGTAACAGTTGTATTTAATTGCCCCGATATTTTATCCCAAGCCTGAGAGGAAGGTAGCATTTTGCGACCTTCAAACTTCTGTTTTATATTTTCTTCGAATTTAATTGGTGCCATACCCTATTTCTTTTGTTTCTTTTAACTGCTCTTGTAAAATTCTCCTCGCCTTAAACAATTGCGATTTTGATGTGCTTTCAGAAATCTGCAACATTTCAGCAATCTCTGCATGTTTATAGCCCTCAACGGCATACAACACAAATACCATTTTATACCCTTCCGGAAGTTGATCAATTAAGCGTTGTATTTCTTCTATATCGATTTCTGATGCTGTTTCAATCTGCTGATGGGTATTTCTATCAAAGACATCATCATCAAAAACTACAAATTGATTTTTACGAAGGTGTGTTATCGCTTCACGTACCATGATTCTGCGAACCCAGCCTTCAAAACTTCCTTCGAATTTAAAGGTTTCCAAATATTTGAATACTTTCACAAAACTTGTAATCATTACATCTTCGGCAAAAGCTACGTCTTTAATATATTGCCGACAAACGCTCAACATTTTAGAAGCATGCTTTTCATACAAATATTTTTGAGCCTCTGGATTTCCAGAGATAGCCTTTTTTATCAGCTGCTTTTCGTTGGTATAAAAAGGTATGATCTTCAACACTTTTGATTTTGGTTTCTATAAAGATAGACGAGAGTTACTTTAAAAAGGTTGCCTCGAGCCATAGCTTTTTTTAAAAAAAATTATAAAATAATTGTAAGTAATTGATAATGAATTATAAATAAAAAATTTTGTGTTAAAAAAATATACAATAATTAAAAATAATCGTTTTTAATTGTGTATTTTTCTTTTTTGCATCGTCCAAAAAAGAAACAAAAAAGCATGTGCTGAAGGCAGTCGAAGTAGCTAGGCTGAACAAACTTTATCTAAATTTATCATTCGGTGCTTAAATTTTAAGAGCTCGCTTTTAAGATCATCATCATGTAAAATACTTAGTAGCTCAAACAGCCTAAAATTCATAACAGCGCTTTCATTTCAAAATTTACGATAAGTTTTCGATAGGACGCTATTTGGTGTTTAAAATTCAACAGCTATGAGCTAGCAAATTTAAACAGATAAGGAGTTTATCTAAAAGGGTATTAGATAGGATCAATAAGGGTTCCGCAGAAAAATATTTCATCAAAATAAAAGATAAATAAGATTTATTTTTTTCGTTCTACCACATAATTCACCATAAGTTCTAGTGAATTTTTATATTCTGAATCAGGATAATTTGCTAAAATACTCAACGCATCGTCTTTAAAAGCCAACATTTTAGCCACTGCGTAATCAAGTCCGCCATTATTCTTAACAAAAGCAATTACTTCTTTTACCCTTTTTTTATCTTTATTTTTATTTTTAATGGAATTGATTATCCATGTTTTTTCTTGCTTTGTGCATTTGTTCAAAACATGAATTAAGGGTAATGTCATTTTTTGCTCCTTAATATCAATCCCTGTTGGTTTTCCTATTTGTTCCTCACCGTAATCAAACAAATCATCTTTAATCTGAAAGGCCATTCCACAATACTCTCCAAATTTTCTGAAAGTTTCAATAGTATGAGTTTCAGGCTTCACGGAGCAAGCTCCCAAACTACAACACGCTGCTATGAGGGTTGCTGTTTTTTGACGGATAATTTCGTAATAAATATCTTCGGTAATATCTAATCGACGGGCTTTTTCTATTTGCAACAGTTCGCCTTCACTCATTTCGCGAACGGCGACAGAGATAATTTTAAGCAAATCAAAATCGCCATTATCAATAGACAAGAGCAATCCTTTAGACAGTAAATAATCGCCTACTAAAACGGCAATTTTATTTTTCCAAAGGGCATTGATAGAAAAAAAACCACGACGCTTGTTGCTTTCATCTACTACATCATCATGAACCAAAGTAGCAGTATGGATAAGTTCTATTACCGCAGCACCTCTATAAGTTCTTTCATTTACCTCACCATCATTGAGAATTTTAGCCGTTAGAAAAACAAACATTGGCCGCATTTGCTTTCCTTTTCTATTAACAATGTAATGGGTGATTCTATTTAACAAAGCCACCTTTGAAGACATGGATTCATAGAACTTTTTTTCGAAAAGTTCCATTTCCATCGCGATGGGTTCCTTTATTTGAGCTACTATTTTCACTAGCTATGATCCCATAATGGGTTTGTGGATTGATAAGTACAAAATTAACAAAAAGGAAGCAGAAAAGACTATTCTAGAACATTAATCGAGCTAGGGAAAAATATTTACTTTGATTAACGTTTGCTTTTAAGATTTATTGGCCAATTGACCACATGCCGCATCAATATCTTTTCCACGAGAACGGCGAACTGTAACCGCAATATTATTTTTCTCTAAAGTATGCACGTACATATCGATGGCTGAGTTTGAAGCCTGTTGAAACTGGCCATCATCAATAGGGTTGTATTCTATTAAATTGACCTTTGAAGGTGCAAATTTGCAAAAATCTACCAAAGCATCTACATCTTTTTGAGTATCGTTAATGCCATCCCAAACTACATATTCATAGGTAATTCTACTTTTTGTTTTAGCATACCAATATTGTAAAGATTCTCGCAAATCTATAAGTGTGAAATTGGCATTAAAAGGCATTATGGACGTTCTAATAGCGTCTATGGCGGAGTGTAAAGAGACTGCTAGCTTAAATTTAACCTCATCATCAGCCATTTTACGAATCATTTTTGGTACGCCAGAAGTAGAAACAACAATGCGTTTTGGCGACATCCCCAGACCTTCGGGTGAAGTTATTTTTTCTATCGCTTTTAGCACGTTATTGTAATTCATTAAAGGTTCGCCCATACCCATAAAAACAATATTGCTCAAAGGCCTGTCAAAATACAACCTACTTTCGTTATCAATTGCGACTACCTGATCATAAATTTCATCCGGATTTAAGTTTCGCATACGTTTTAAGCGTGATGTAGCGCAAAATTTACAATCCAAACTACAGCCAACTTGACTAGAAACGCAAGCGGTAGTTCTTGTTTTTGTGGGAATTAATACCGACTCCACCACCAAATCATCATGTAACCGAACTGCGTTTTTTATAGTGCCATCTTTACTTCTTTGAATTACATCGACCTTAATATGGTTGATTACAAAATTACGATCTAGGCTTTCTCTGGTTTCTTTAGATAAGCTCGTCATGACGTCAAAGGAGTGCGCTGATTTCTTCCAAAGCCATTCATATACCTGCTTGCCACGAAAAGCCTTGTCTCCATTGGCTACAAAAAATTCGCACAATTGTTCTTGCGTTAAGGCTCGGATGTCTTTCTTTTGAATGCTTTCCACAGATTAAAAATTTCCCCACCCTGTTATAACACTTAACGAGCCAAAAAGCTCCCGAAGTGTCAGAACCGACCTCCCCTGAAGGGGAGGTAAAAAGAAACCTGCAAAGCAGATCATTTATTGATGGAAATTAAAATTACAATATCAACATGGCATCGCCATAAGAATAAAATTTATACTGCTCTAATATTGCTTCTTTGTAAGCTTTTTTCATTAAATCGTGTCCCATAAATGCGGAAACCATCATTAGCAAGGTCGATTTTGGTAAATGAAAATTGGTTATCATACAAGTGGCAATACTAAAATCATAAGGAGGGAAAATAAATTTATTCGTCCAACCCTCAAAAGTATTTAGAGTTTGCTGAGAAGATACGCCACTTTCTAAACCACGCATTGCCGTAGTACCCACAGCGCAGATTCTTTTTTTATTCTTTTTAGCGTTGTTTACAATTTCAGTGGCTTTTTCATCTATGATTAGCTCTTCACTATCCATTTTATGTTTTGATAAATCTTCAACCTCCACAGGGTTAAAAGTACCCAAACCTACGTGTAAAGTAAGCTCTGCAAAGTCGATCCCTTTAATTTCTAAACGTTTTAATAAATGCTTAGAAAAGTGTAAACCCGCAGTTGGTGCCGCAACCGCTCCTTCATGCTTTGCATAAATAGTTTGGTAACGGTCTGCGTCTTCCGCTTCCGTTTCTCTTTTAATATATTTTGGCAACGGAGTATCACCTAAATCTTTTAATTTTTTTCTAAAATCGGTGTAAGAACCATCGTATAAAAAACGAAGTGTTCTACCTCTAGAAGTCGTATTGTCTATAACCTCAGCTACCAAAGTATCATCATCGCCGAAATACAATTTATTTCCAATTCTTATTTTACGTGCAGGATCCACCAAAACATCCCAAAGGCGTTGCTCCTCATTTAATTCCCTTAATAAGAAAACTTCAATCCGCGCCCCTGTTTTTTCTTTGTTACCATAAAGTCTTGCTGGGAATACTTTGGTATTATTCAACACCATTATATCGCCTTCATCGAAATAATCAATCATGTCTTTGAACATTTTATGTTCAATTTTACCTGTGGATCTGTGAATAACCATCAATCTAGACTCATCTCTATTTTCTGCTGGATATTCTGCTAAAAGTTCTTCAGGAAGTTCAAAGTTAAAACCGGATAATTTCATGTGTTTATTTTTATTGTTTTTTAAGGGTCACATGTAACATTCAAATAACCATTGCCTTGATTTATAAATCCTTGGCATGGATGTTTCATGTAGTCTTTTTTATTATTATTAATGCGGTTGCAAAGATACTATCATCAATAGGGCCTTGTCAAGTAAATACGTGTTTATATTTTCGGATGCTGGATTTTGGATGAAATAGTTAATTTTAGGCGAAAATGAAAGAACGCCAAAAACCTATATTATCTTTAAGAGCCTCATCAATAACATATGCAAATTCAATATTTAGCCCTTGCGAAATGTTTTCCGTACAGTTCCATATAGGATAAATATGTAATCCAAATCCTGAATTTTTAGCAGATTGTAAATTAAATGTCGTCAATTCAATATTGAAATATCTTTCTGAAACATTACATTGTAATCAAAAATTTAATCTGATATCTTTTTTATATCGCTCAAAAAGCTCTTTGTTACAAAAAATATCAATAAAAATTAGATACTCATTGTTATTTTAATACTTTCAAATCCGAATTATTACGTTGAAAACATTGCTACATTTCTAAATAAAAAAAGCCTTCAAATCTTCAAATCAACCAATTGTTACATTTTGATATTAATTGATTGTTACACTAAAACAATTCCAACAGATTTCATGTCTTCCCAAAAATCTGGATAAGATTTTGAGACTACTTCGGCATCGTTAATGTAGATTGATGTTCTTAAAGCTAATGGTGCAAAAGCCATGGCCATTCTATGATCGTTATAGGTGTCTATTGAAATATTTTCGTTTATTTCTTTAGAAGTGTTTAATGTAAGCTTTTTGTTTGTTACGCAAATATTGGCACCAAGTTTTGATAATTCTGTCTTTAAGGCTTCTAAACGATCCGTTTCTTTGATTTTTAGGGTGTGTAAGCCTGTTAAATGGCATGGCATTCCTAGCCCGAAAGCACTTACGGCTATAGTTTGGGCGATGTCTGGGGCGTTGGCTAAATCGACCTCTAATATTCCTGTTTGATGTTTTGCCACTTTCTTAAGGATTATTTTATGATCTTCAAAACTAGTTTCTACTCCAAAGCTCTTATAAATTGTTGCTAAAACACTATCACCTTGAAGGCTATTTTCTTTGTAGGCAGATAAGGTAATTTCAGAACCGATGTCAGCAAGTGCGCAAATACTGTAAAAATAAGATGCGGAACTCCAGTCGGACTCCACCACCAAAGTTTTTGAAGCTACTTCTTTTTGGGGTAAGACTTTAATAGTATTTCCTTGAAAAGAATTTTCAATATGTAATTGGGATAATAAAGCAAGTGTCATTTTTATATAGGGAACAGAAGTGATTTTACCAACCAACTCAATTTCTAATCCGTTTTCTAAGCTTGAAGCATTTAATAGCAAAGCCGAAATGTACTGACTACTTATATCCGCAGAAAGTGAAACTTTTTTTTGTGTAATTTTTTTACCCGTAATTTTTAAGGGGGGAAATCCTTCATTTTTCACGTAGCTAATGTCAGCTCCTAATTTTCTTAAAGCATCTACCAAAATTCCAATCGGGCGCTCTGTCATACGTTTTGAACCTGTTAAAACAACTACTTTACCTTCTTGTGTGGCAAAATAGGCTGATAAAAAACGCATGGCGGTACCTGCATGATGAATATCTACTTCGCCATGACTAATTTTCAAGCCTTTTTGCATTACTTGCGCATCATCAGAATTTGAGGTGTTTTCTATGCTGATATTCGGATATAAAGCTTGTAATAATAAAATACGGTTCGACTCGCTTTTTGAACCTGTGATTTTAATAGCAGTTTTTATTAAGTTTTTCGCAGGCGGATTTAAGTATAGTTTCAAAATAGTGGCTGTTAGAAAATTTTTATTCTCGAAAAAAATCAAGCTGTAAATATACTATTAGAACTGGTTTAAATGCTTTTCATTAGCCAAAAAATAGTATTATTCAAGCTTTTTATTGTTCTGATGGCGGTCATGATCGCGTTTAGTTTTCAAAGCTAACTTTTTATCAAAGGCATGTTGTAAATCTATGCCCGTTTGGTTGGCTAAGCAAAGTACTACGAACACCACATCTGCTAATTCTTCGCCTAAATCTTTAGATTTATCCGATTCTTTTTCACTTTGTTCGCCATATCGGCGCGCAATAATACGGGCTACCTCGCCTACTTCTTCGGTAAGTTGCGCCATATTGGTCAGTTCATTAAAATAACGAACACCGTGTTCCTTAATCCAATTATCGACTTCTTTTTGTGCGTTTGTAATGTTCATGTTGTTATGTTTTTGACAAAACTA